>JALYXZ010000049.1 GCA_030946825.1 Chloroflexota bacterium
CCGCTCGGCTGCGAGCGCGGCAAGCCGCTCCTCCAGCTCCGGGGTCGTCTCGCGCCCGCTGACCGCAACCGACCACTGGCCGACGATCGGCCCGGCGTCGAGCTGCGGGACCATGATCATCAGGCTCACGCCCGCCTCGGCGTCACCGGCCAGGATCGTGCCGGCCACCGGTGCTGCCCCTCGATGGCGAGGCAAGAGGGACGGATGGACGTTCAGCGCGGGCCGCGAGCCGACCGCCAGGAGATCGTCCGGGACCAGCTGGCCGTAGGCGACCAGCAGGAGGCCATCCGGAGCAAAACCGCCGATCGCGGCGGCGGCGTCGGCGGAACGAATGCGGGCCGGAGTCTCGATGCGGAGCCCGAGAGCGCGCCCCTGGTCCGCAATCGGCGAAGCGCGCGGGACAAGGCCCCGCCCGGCAGGGCGGTCGGGACGCGTGATCACCAGGAGCTCGTCGGCCACCTCGGCGAGCCGCCCCAGCAACGGAACGCCAAACGCCCCCGTCCCCAGAAACGCGATTCGGCCGATGCCCGCCACTAGGTACCTGCGGCCGCCTCTTCCTCCACCTCGGCCGGACGGTCGCTGACACGCACCAGCTCCTCGAGTGACGCGAGGGAATCGATGTACAGCACGCCATTCAGGTGGTCGATCTCGTGCTGCAGCGCCCGGGCCAGCAGCTCGTTGCCCTTGATCCGAAACTCCCGGCCGTGCCGATTGCGCGCCTTGACCGTTATCTTCGCCGAGCGGCTCACCTCGGCCACGAAGCCCGGCACCGACAGGCAGCCCTCCCAGTCCAACTCTTCGCCGGAGGCCTTGACCACCTGCGGGTTGATCAACTCGGTCAGCCTGTCCTCGAGCTCGATGATCGCCACCTGCAGCGGCACGCCGATCTGGTTTGCCGCGAGACCGATCCCAGGCGCATCCCGCATGGTGTCGACCATGTCGTCCAGTAGCCGGTGGAGGCTGGCGTCGAACTGGGTGACCCGCTTGGTCTTCTCGCGCAGGATCGGCGCCTCGGCGGTCAGGATGCGGCGAATGGACATCGCGCAATTGTAGCCAAGCCGCTGCTCAGAGCAGCGACTCGGGATCGACGTCGATCGCCACCCCGGCCGGCACGCGCTCCAACGCAGTGGCGCGCATCTGCACGTCCGGAGCACGCAGCAGGACCTGCAGGCGCCAGCGACCGGCGCGCCGGGGCACGTACGCAGGTAGCGGTCCCAGCACCTCGATCCCGGGCATTGCCGCGGCCTCTGCCGCGGCGCGGCCACGTGCCTCGCCGCGCCCCCGGTCCGGGTCCGCGACCAGCAGCCGGGCCAGCACCGAGTAGGGCGGATAGCCGAGCAGCCGCCGACGGAGCAGCTCCTCGTCGGCGAACCCGTCGACATCCAGCCGCGCGGCCGCCCGGACCGCATAGTGGGTTGGGGCGTAGGTCTGAACCACCAGGTGTCCAGGCGCAGGACCCCTCCCCGCCCGCCCGGCGACCTGCGCGAGAAGCTGGAAGGTGCGCTCCGGCGCCAGGTAGTCGGGAAGATTGAGCGTGACGTCCGCGGCGATCACGGCGGCCAGCGTGACGCTCGGCAGGTCGAGCCCCTTGGCGGCGAGCTGCGTGCCGACCAGCACGTCCAGCCGTCCGTCGCGGAAGTCGTCGTACACCGCCTCGAACCCGCGACGCGCCGCGAGCGCATCCGAGTCGAGGCGCCCGATACGGAGCCGCGGGAACCGCGCTCGCAGCTCGGCCTCGACCCGCTGCGTGCCCGCGCCGAAGTGTCGGATGCGCCGGCTGCCGCACGTCGGGCAGCTGCTTGGCAGCGCGGCGCTGCGTCCGCAGTGGTGGCAGCGCAGCTGATCGCCGGCCAGGTGGTAGACGAACGGGAGGTCGCACTCGGGACATCGGACCGGGTCGCCGCAGTCCCGGCACAGGATGAAGGTCGCTGCCCCACGACGGTTGATGAGCAGGACAGCTTGGGCATCGCCGCTGTGCAGCGCCGCCAGGCGCTCCTCCAGCTGCGCGCTGAAGATCGAGTGATTCCCGGCCGCCAGCTCGGAGCGCATGTCGACCACCTCGACGGTCGCTGCCGCACCGACACGGCGCTCCACGAGCCTGATGCGCTCGGCTAGGCCACCTCGCGCGCGGGCGATGGCGGTCACCTCGGGAGTCGCCGTGCCGAGCAGCACCCTGGCACCCACGATTTCGGCACGCCGCCGTGCCGCCCAGCGCGCGTCGTAGCGCGGCGTTCGGTCGGACTTGTAGCCGCCATCGTGTGCCTCGTCGAGCACTAGCAGGCCAAGCTCGGGGAGCGGCGCAAACACCGCCATCCGGGTGCCGATCACGACCCGCGCCTCGCCGCGCAGGATTCGCCACCACTCGTCGTGGCGTTCCCCGGCGGAGAGACCCGAGTGCAGGACGGCCATCGGTCCGATCCCAACGGCGGCCATCCGGTCGGCGATCTGCGGCACGAGCGAGACCTCGGGCACCAGCAGCAATGCGCTGCGGCCGGCTTCCAGCTGACGGGCGATCGCCGCCAGGTAGACATCGGTCTTGCCCGACGCGGCGACGCCATCGATCTGCAGCTCACCGCCCGGAGGCAGGCGCGCCAGGGCGGCGAGGGCAGCCTCCTGCTCTGCCGCGAGCTGGTGCGGGAGCGCCTGCGGCGGCCGGCGGTGAGACAGCGGATTGCGCGCCACCGTTCGCCAGCCGAGTGCCACCAGGCCACGCTCCTCGAGTCGCAGCAGCGGTGCCCGAAGCGACGCCGCAGAGACACCGAGCGCGCCAGCGAGCTGGGAAACGTCGGTCTCGTCCTGGCTGAGGAGTGCCAGCAGCGCGGCCTGCCGCGGCGCACGCCGGGGCAGAGAGCGCTCTGCATTCACCCGCCGCGCGGTCCGCTCGCGGCGCGACCCGACCTCAGGCGGGCGCAGCGTCCACTCGGCGCGGATCGCCCCGGCCCCCCGCAGCCTCTCGAGACGAGCGTCGCGGTCCCGGCCGCCGAGGTGGCGGCGCAGCGTCCGATCGTCGGTCGTCCCATCCGCGCCACCGACCAGGCCCGACGGCAGCGCCGATCGATCGAGGATCCGCCACCGTCGCTCGAGGCGGGACTCCAGCCCTGGTGGCAGCATCGCCGCGACGGTGGTCCCGATCGGCGCGCGGTAGTAGGCCGCCACTTCCTCGGCCAGTCGGAGGAGGTCGGCGGTCAGCATCGGCGCAGAGACGACGGCCTCCACAGATCGAAGCGTGTCCTGGGTTTCGGCACCCATCGGTCCCTCCGCGACCTCGAGCAGGTAGCCGAGTGCGAGGCGAGAGCCGTACGGCACGAGCAGGAGAGAGCCCGGATGCGGCGTCGGCAGGTGAGATGGCAGCACGTAGCTGAACGTGCGCTCCGGCGGGTCGGCCTGAGCCTCCACCGCCACGCGGACGATGCGCCGGCCGTCGGGTGCCGGGGTCACCGGCCGGTCAGACCTGGAC
>JALYXZ010000051.1 GCA_030946825.1 Chloroflexota bacterium
ACCCTGCGAACGTCGGCGCAATCGGCGTGACCGGTGGGCTGGCGGCCAACCGGCTGGCACGTGACGCCGACCTGCTGCTGGCCGTCGGCACGCGCCTCGCGGACTTCACGACGGCGAGCTGGACCGCGTGGCAGCACCCCGGAGTCCGATTCATCGGTCTCAACATCGCGGAGCTCGACACCGTCAAGGGGTCCGCGCTGCCGCTGCTCGCGGACGCTCGGGTCGGGTTGGAGGAGCTGGCCGCCGCACTCGAGGCGCTCGGCTGGGCCGGGGTCGGCGAGGAGCGGCGCGCCGAGCAGCGCCGGATGAAGGCCGAATGGGACGCAGAGGTCGGCCGCGTGCGGGCGCTGAGCGGCGCGGATCGGCCCTCCCAGGCCGAGGTGATCGCTGCCGTCAATGACGCCGCGCGGGCGGACGACGTGATGGTCGCCGCGGCGGGCAGCCTGCCGGGAGACCTGCACAAGCTGTGGCGGGCGTCGCGTCCCGGCGGCTACCACCTCGAGTACGGGTTCTCGACCATGGGCTACGAGATCGCCGGCGGCCTTGGCGCCAAGATGGCGCACCCGGAGAGCGAGGTGTTCGTGATGGTCGGCGACGGGTCGTACCTGATGCTCTCCAGCGAGCTCGTGACATCCATCCAGGAGGACCGCAAGCTGATCGTCGTGCTCGTGGACAACCATGGCTTCCGATCCATCCGCAACCTGTCTCGCCGATCGGGCGGCGAGAACACGTTCAACGACTTCCTGCGACGCGACCCGCGCAGCGGCCGGCTCAGCGGCGCGATTCTGGACATCGACTTTGCGGCCAACGCGGCGAGCCTGGGCGCGATCAGCCGCCGGGCCGGCAGCCGGGGGGAGCTGGTTTCGGCCCTCGAGGAGGCGAGGCGTGCGGACCGCTCGACGGTGATCGTGGTGGAGGTCGACCCGGATCCGGCGGTCCCCGACTACGAGTCATGGTGGGACGTGCCGATCGCGGAGGTCTCCGACTCGCCTGCGGTCAGGGAGGCTCGCACCGACTACGAGTTGCAGCGGCGCCGCGAGCGGCCTTGGTGGTGAGCTCGCTGCTGGTCCGCTCCGCGCGAGACGGTCGCAAGGGGCGATCGATCGCGTTCAGCCCGGCTGAGGCGGGCTGGGACTACATCGGCCTGGAGGTCCATTCCCTCGGACCCGGGGATGGGATCCAGCGCCCAGGGGACGAATCGGAGCTGGCGGTCGTCCTGGTCGAGGGCGGAGCCGCGCTCCACGTGCAGCAACGCGAGCTCGGGACGCTCGCTGGCCGGCGGGCGTTGTCTGCCGGCGGCCTTCCGGGCGTGGCCCTCATCGGTCCTGGACAGGACCTGTCCGTCACGGCCACCTCGGATGCGTGCGTCGTCCTAGCCTCTGCTCCGGGAGGGCCGGTGCGCGACACGCGGATCGTTGCCGAGGGCGAGATGCGCGTCGAGGAGCGGGGCGACGGACAGACGGCGCGGCGGGTTCAGCACCTGCTGCCGCCCGACGCGGTCGCCGGCCGACTGATCCTGGTCGAGGTCTTCACGCCGGCCGGAAACTGGTCGTCCTATCCGCCGCACAAGCACGACACGGAGGACGCTCCCAACGAGGCGCTGCTCGAGGAGACGTATTTCTACCGCTTCGCCGATCCGCGAGGCTTCGCGCTGCAGCGGATCTACACCGCCGACAGGTTGCTCGACGAGACGATCACCGCCAACGATGGCGACGTCGTGCTCGTGCCCCGCGGCTACCATGCGGTTGCCGCAGCCCCCGGTTACGACTGCTACTACCTCAACGTGATGGCCGGTCCGGCGCGGCGATGGAACTTCACGACCGATCCGGACCATGCGTGGCTGATGAACTGGGACCCGACGGTCGGCAGGGGTGCGCCCCGCTAGGAAGGAGAAGTGCTCACATGGCGACGCCATCGGCCTCAGCCCACATCAGACGCCACCAGTACCACCTCGCCTGGGACCGATCCCTGTCGCCGGTGGCAACCGTCTCGAGCGGCAGCGTGGTGGAGATCGACGCGCTCGACGCCTCGGGCGGGCAGCTGACCGCAAACTCGACCGTCGCGGACGTCACGACCCTCGACTTCGGGCGCGTGGACCAGGTCAACGGCCCGGTGGCCGTCGAGGGCGCTGAGCCGGGTGACACGCTCCAGGTCGAGCTGCTGGACTTCCAGCCCGCGAGTTGGGGCTGGACCGCGAGCATTCCGGGCTTTGGGCTGCTCGCCGACGAGTTCCCCGCGGCGGCGCTGCGGATCACGCAGCTTCGCGATGGCGTCGGGGAGCTGCTTCCGGGAGCCCGGATTCCCCTGGCGCCGTTCTGCGGGGAGATCGGCGTGGCGCCACGGGGAGAGGGGCCCCACTCCACCATTCCCCCGGACACATTCGGCGGGAACATGGACACCAAGCACCTGACCGCGGGTGCCCGGCTCTTCCTGCCGGTCTACGCGCCGGGTGCCCTGTTGTCAATGGGTGACGGCCACGCGGCCCAGGGCGACGGCGAGGTATGCGGGACGGCGATCGAGACGCCGATGCGCATCGCGGTGCGGCTCACTGTCCGAAAGGACCTGCACGTCACCGCTCCCGAGTTCCAGACCGCCGGACCGCTGGCCAGCGCCACCAATCGCGGTCCGTTCTACGCCACCGACGGCGTGGGGCCCGAGCTGTTGACCGCCGCCCGCGACGCGACGCGACGCATGATCGAGTATCTCGGGCGTGAACACGGGATCGCGGCGATCGACGCATACCTGCTGTGCAGCGTGACGGTCGACCTGAAGATCAGCGAGGTGGTCGACGCGCCGAACTGGATCGTGACCGCCTACTGTCCGCTGAGCATCTTCGGCTAGAGCGATGCCGGTCGCCCCCGCGACCGGC
>JALYXZ010000055.1 GCA_030946825.1 Chloroflexota bacterium
ACCAGCGTCCGATAAGCCAGGGGTCCAAGCTCGTGGCGGAGGGCGGGGGGCGGGTCACCGAGCTGATGGCGCGGCCGCTCATCAACCTGTTCTTCCCCGAGCTCTCGGGGTTGATCCAGCCCCTCTCCGGCGAGTATGCCGGCCGCCGCGCGTTGCTGGAGCGGCTGCCATTCTTCACCGGCTACGCGGTCGAGATCGGGCTGCTGATCGACATCCTGGAGCAGGCCGGCCTGTCGGCCATCGGCCAGGTCGATCTCGAGCGGCGGATCCACCGCAACCAGCCGCTCGGCAACCTTTCGCAGATGAGCTTCGTCATCATGCAGGCCGCGATCCGCAAGCTCGAGGAGCGCAACCGGCTTGAGCTGCTGACCGAGATGGGGCGCAGCATGAAGCTCATCGAGCAGCGGCCGCGCTCCGGATACGGCCTGGCGGTTCGCGAGATCGGCGACGAGATCCGGCCGCCGATGACCAGCATTGCCGCCTACCAGGAGAAGCGCCGCGCCCTCAAGGCGCGGTGAAGTCGGCTGACCGATGGGAAGGCCGCTGGTCGTGGTCGTCGCCCCGGACTCATTCGGCGGAGCGCTGAGCGCCGTGGCGGCCGCCGCTGCGATCTCTCGGGGCTGGACCTCTGCCCGCCCCGATGACGAGGTGATCCGCAAGCCGATGGCCGATGGCGGGGAGGGAACCCTGATGGCCATCGAGGCGGCACTTCCCGAGGCGATCGAGCGCCGGGTGACTCGCGTCTCCGGGCCGCTCGGGGCCCCTATCGAGGCGCCGTGGCTGCTGCTCGATGGTGGCCGCACCGCGTTCCTGGAGATGGCCGCCGCTTCCGGGCTGTCGCTCATCCCGCCCGACGCTCGCTCCCCGCAGACATGCCGTTCCGCATCGACACGCGGCACCGGTGAGATGATCGGCGCTGCCCTCGACGCGGGCGTGGAGCGGTTGGTGGTCGGGCTCGGTGGCTCGGCCACAACCGACGGCGGCACCGGGATGCTCGCCGCCCTTGGCGTCCGCTTCCTCGATGGCACCGGCGCCGAGCTGGAGCCCGGAGGGCAGGCGCTTGCTGGCCTGGAGCGGATCGACGCGGCCGGCCTCGATTCGCGCCTCGCGAGCGTTGATCTGGTCGTCGCCTCGGACGTAACCAATCCGCTCTGCGGGCCGCAGGGCGCCGCCGCCACCTACGGGCCCCAGAAGGGAGCGGATCCCGCGACCGTGGCCGAGCTCGATGCCGCACTTGCCCGCTACGGCGCTGCGATCGAGGCAGCCAGCGGCCGGCTGGTCGCGGACGTGCCCGGCGCCGGCGCGGCCGGGGGGACCACCGCCGCCCTGCTTGCCTTCACCTCCGCGCGCGTGCGGCCCGGGGCGGAGGTGGTCGCCGAGCTGACCGGGCTGGCTGTCGCGCTCGAGCGAGCACAGCTGGTGATAACCGGCGAAGGACGCGCCGACGAGCAGACACTGCATGGCAAGGCCGCCGTCCGGGTCGCGACGCTCGCCCGCGCGCGCCATACCCCGGTGGCGCTCCTGTGCGGGGCCCTCGGACCGGGCGCGGGAGTGCTCGAGGCGAGCGGCGTCATCGACGTCGTGCAGCCGATCACCGACCGTCCGATGGAGCTGGCGCAGGCGATGGCCGAGTCGGAGCGGCTGCTGGCCAGTGCCGCGGCGCGGCTCGCCCGGAGCGTGGGCATCGGCCTGGCACTCAGGCCGGCCCCCGGCTGAGGCGGCCTGTGGCGGCGCGCTCGCGCCCGAGCCGACAGCGTCTGGCTGCCGATCGGCGTCGACGCCGGCGCGTCATCGAGGCCGTGCTCGAGCGCCTCGGCGAGCGCTACGGTCATCCGCAATGGGCGGGTCCGCGGCTGGACCCGGTCAGCGAGCTGGTGCTCACCATCCTGTCGCAGAACACCGCCGACGTGAACTCGGCCCGCGCCTTCTATGCGCTTCGTGCCCGCTACGCCTCGTGGCAGACGGTCCTGTCGGCGCCAACCGATGAGCTCACGGACGTGATCCGGCCCGGGGGCCTGGCGCCCACCAAGGCACCGCGCATCCAGCGGGTCCTGGCCGAGATCCTCGACGCCCGCACATCGCTCGACCTCACCTTTCTCGCCGAGCTGGCGGTGTCGGAGGCGCGCGCATGGCTGGCGGCGCTCCCTGGCATCGGCGCCAAGACGGCCTCGATCGTCCTGCTCTTCGGCTTCGGCAAGCCGGCGCTGCCGGTCGACACCCACGTCTACCGGGTCGCTTCGCGACTCGGCCTGCTGTCGCCGCGGACGCCCATCGGTCGTGCGCATGAGCTCCTGGAGGCGAGCCTGCAGCCGTCGGAGGTGTATCCGTTCCACGTCGAGCTGATTCGCCACGGCAGGGACACGTGCCGTGCGCCGCGGCCGATCTGTGGCCTCTGCCCGCTGACCGATGTCTGCGCCCACTACACCCTTGTCCGCGCCGGCCGGGCGCCGGTGGCGCCGGTGCCGCGGACGCTCACCGATCGGCGAGCGCGCTACCACGACGAGCTGATTCACGGGGCGCCACCGCCGGAGTGAGAGGCGTGAGCCAGGGGTGCTGCCCCGGACACCGCTCCTCGGCACGCCCCTTGCGATTGGGCGCCGTCATGCTCGACCGCCCCAAACCCGACGCGATGACGGCCACCGCGCCTCCCGGCTCCGACCTGGCTGAGCCGCGTCGTCGCGGCTCCCTGGTGGCAGGCGCGCTCTGGATGTTCGTGCTTAGCCTCCTGCTGGGGTGGCTGCCGATCATCGGTCCGGCGATCGCCGGCGTCGTCGGCGGACTGCAGGTCGGGGCCCCGGGCCCGGCTGTGATGGTCGCCATCCTCCCAGCCCTGCTGGCGGCGCTTGCGGTCTGGCTCATCGGTTCGGCCCTCCACCTCTCGGTGCTGGGGATCCTCATCGGCGCCGGCGTCTTCCTGGTCGTCGTGGTCCATACCGTCCCACTGCTGCTGGGCGCCTGGCTGGGCGGCTCGATCTCTCGGCGGCGCACCATCGGCTAGAATCGGCCTCCCGCGCAGGCCGAAGTAGCTCAGGGGTAGAGCAACGGTTTCGTAAACCGTCGGTCGTGGGTTCGAATCCCACCTTCGGCTCCACCCCTCTGCGGGCCGCGCCGGCGCACATCAAAATCGGCGCCCAACCGATGAGCGACGACCCGGCAAGATGCAGCGGCAGGGCGCCGGCATTGCCGACGCCCCGTCGTGTGCGCGGAACGCCCCGATTGGGGCAGGCTCCGTCGCTTACTGCTGGCCTTCGAACTGGTTGTCGACGTTGCCCGCCGGGTCGGCGTTGCCGACGTCGGGACCCTTGTCGGCGGCCGTCTCCGGAGCCTCGGTGGCCTCCGCAGCGGTCTCGGCTGCCGATGTCTCGGCAGAATTGCTGGCCGCCGGGGCCGGGCTGGCAGCTGCCGCAACGCCAGCGCCGGTGATCAGCAGAGCGCCGACGGCGCTGGCTGCGGC
>JALYXZ010000057.1 GCA_030946825.1 Chloroflexota bacterium
CGGGCCAGTTTCGCCGGCCAGAAAGCGGACCAAATCGATACTGTCACCAACGTAGGACGTGGGTCGGTTCGCCATCCCACGTCTTGTTTTTCGCCCGGAGAGGTGGTGCAAGTGAACCGAGACTTCATCGGAGCACTGCTGCAGCTGAACGCCGAGAAGGGGGTCCCGCAGGAGGTTCTGATCCAGACGCTGGAGCAGGCCATCGAGTCCGCCTACCGGCGGAACGCGGAGGCCGCGGAGAACGTGGTCGTCAAGGTCGACCCGGAGAGCGGGCAGATCAGCGTGTATCGAGAGTACGAGGTCGTCGCCACCCCCGAGGAGGTGGAGGATCCCGAGCTGCGGATGACGGTCGCGGAGGCCCAGAAGATCGACGCCTCCACCGGTGTTGGCGCCAAGGTGCGCGTGCCGGAGAACGTGACGCAGGCCCAGCTCGGTCGGATCGCCGCCCAGACCGCCGGCCAGGTGTACCGCCAGCGCCTCCGCGAGGCGGAGCGGGACGTCGTCTTCTCGCAGTACGCCAGCCGCGAGGGCGAGATCATGACCGGCGTCGTGCATCGCACCACCGATTCCGCGGTGATCCTCGACATGGGCAAGGGCGTTGAGGCGGTCCTGGCAGTGGGGGAGCAGCTGCCTCAGGAGCACTACCGGATCGGGCAGCATCTCAAGGTCTATGTCCTCGAGGTGCGCCGCACTACACGCGGACCGGTGCTGGTGGTCAGTCGCACGCACCGCGGCTTCCTGCGCCGCCTGATGGAGATGGAGATTCCGGAGATCTACAACGGCACGGTCGTGATTCGCGGAATCGCGCGGGAGGCCGGGAGCCGGTCGAAGGTTGCCGTCGAGAGCCGTCAGGCGGGTGTGGATGCCAAAGGCGCTGCCGTCGGACAGCGCGGCGCGCGGATCCAGGCCATCGTTGCCGAGCTGAACGGAGAGAAGGTCGATGTCGTCCTCTGGCACGAGGATGCCGGCCAGTTCGTTGCCGAGGCGCTGTCGCCGGCCGAGGTGCTGAACGTACGGATCGACGAGGAGCACAAGATCGCGAACGTGGTGGTCCCCGAGCGACAGCTCTCGCTGGCCATCGGCAAGGAGGGGCAGAACGCGCGCCTGGCAGCCAAGCTCACCGGGTGGCGCATCGACATCCGGTCCGATGCCGGGGTGGCGGCGGCGGGCTCAGGGCCCGCGGACCATCGCACAGAGGCTGCGGAGGCGTCGGCCGATGCCCAAGCGGCGACCTGAGCATGTGCCGATGCGGACCTGCGCGGTGTGCCGCAGCGTTCGGCCCAAGCGATCGATGACCCGCCTGGTGCGAACGGCCGACGGGTCGGTGATCCGCGACCCCGCCGGCAAGGCTCCTGGCCGCGGCACGTATGTCTGTGATGACCCCGCCTGCCACGAGCCGCGCCGCCTGGGCGAGGGGGTGCGCCGCGCGCTCGGCGCCGCCGTCGAGCCGGGCGTACTGGGACTCGAGGTGATCGATGCCACCACGTAGATATCAGCCGCGCCGCGGGCCGCGTCCACCGCGGCGCCGCACGGGACCGCCGGCCGCAACGGTTGTCGCCGAAGCGCCGAGCGGGGTGCCGCGCAGCCCGGAACCGGTCGAGCTGCCATCCTCGGTCGCGGTCAAGGACCTCGCCGAGATGCTCGCCGTCAGCCATGCGGACATCATCAAGGAGCTGATCCGCAACGGGATCTTCGCCACCATCAACCAGACGATCGACTTCGATACCGCGTCGCTGGTCGCCGCCGAGCTCGGGTTCGAGGCTGTGGAACGTGGCGCCGCAGACCGCCCCGCGGCGGAGGCAACCACCGCCCCCGAGATCGTCGCGCCCGGTGGCCCGGCGGAGAGCGGCGGGAAGCCGGTGCTGTGGGCCGACGACGACCAGGCGCGCCTCGTGACCCGCGCTCCGATCGTCACGATCATGGGCCACGTGGACCATGGCAAGACGAGTCTGCTCGACGCCGTACGCAGCACGCAGGTCGCCGCCGGCGAGGCGGGGGGCATTACCCAGCACATCGGCGCAAGCGAGGTGGAGCTGAACGGGAAACGGATCGTCTTTCTCGACACTCCCGGCCACGAGGCGTTCACCGCCATGCGCGCACGCGGCGCGCAGGTCACCGACATCGCGATCATCGTCGTGGCCGCGGACGACGGCGTCATGCCCCAGACCCGCGAGGCAATCGATCACGTCCGGGCCGCGCGGGTGCCGATGATCGTGGCCATCAACAAGATCGATCGCCCCGATGCGAACCCCGACCGGGTGAAGCAGGAACTGGCCGACATGGGGGTCCTCATCGAGGAGTACGGCGGCGACGTGATCGCCGTGCAGGTCAGCGCCAAGCAACGCACCGGCCTCGAAGAGATGATGGAGATGGTGCTGCTGGTCGCCGATCTCCAGGATCTGAAAGCCGATCCGAGTCGGACGGCGATCGGGACGATCGTCGAGTCCAAGATCGAGAAGGGGCGCGGCACGGTGGCGACGGTGCTGCTCCAGACCGGGACGCTGAACACCGGTGACGTGGTGGTCGTCGGCCGCACCTGGGGCAAGGTCCGCGCACTGCAGAATGCTGCCGGCATACGGGTTACATCGGCCGGTCCGGCGACTGCGGTGGAGGTCCTGGGCCTGAACGACGTGCCACAGGCCGGCGATATCCTGCGGGTCGTGGTCGACGAGAAGACGGCTCGTGACCGGGCCGGCGTCGCAGAGCGGGCGGCCGCAAGTGGGGATGGTCGGACCGGCTTCACCCTCGAGGACATCTCGGCGCGGATCCAGGCGGCAGAGGTCAAAGAGCTCCGCGTCGTGCTCAAGACCGATGTCCAGGGATCGCTCGGCGCGATCCGTCACGCGCTCGAGCGTCTGAACACCACCGAGACGCGGATCAACATCATCCGCGAGGGCGCGGGAGACATCAACGAGTCGGACGTGCTGCTGGCATCGGCCTCCGATGCGGTGGTCATCGGCTTCAACGCGCGGCTGGACCCTGGCGCACAGCGGGCCGTCGAGGCGTCCGGCGTGGACATCCGTCTGTACGACGTCATCTACAAGCTGACGGACGACATCGAGGCCGCTCTGCGCGGCATGCTCGCTCCCAAGCTCGTCGAGCAGGTCGAGGGGCATGCCGAGGTGCGGATGGTGATCAAGGCCGGCAAGGCCGGCTTCATCGCCGGCTCGTACGTGACCGACGGTCGCATCGTGCGTGGCGCCCAGGCTCGGCTGTTCCGAGCCGGGAAGCTTCAGGCCGAGTCACGGATCGAGACGCTGCGCCGCTTCAAGGACGACGTTCGCGAGGTCGGAACCGGGTTCGAGTGCGGCATCGGGCTTGGCGGAGACCTCGAGCTCGCAGAGGGGGACGTCGTCGAATGCTTCCAGACGGTGGCCGAGTCGGCGTAGATGAGCCAGCGGACCGACCGGCTCGACAGCCAGATCCAGGCGGAGCTGATGGATCTCGTGCAGCGCGAGATGCAGGACCCGCGCATCGGCTTCGCGACGATCACGAAGGTCGAGACCGCCCGCGACCTGGGGTCGGCGCGCGTGTGGGTCTCGATCTACGGAAGCGCCGAGGAGCGCGACCGTGGCCTCGCGGTTCTGAGTGAGGCGGCCCCCTGGCTCCGACGCCGGCTCGGCGAGCGGCTGCGGCTCCGTCGTATTCCGCAGCTCACCATCCGGCGTGACGACTCGATCGAGGCGGGCGATCGGGTCCTGCGCATCCTGCGGGAGCTGGAGCACGACGGCCAATGAGCGCTGTCGCCGACCTGATCCTCGGCGCCGCGCGCATCACAGTCATCTGTCACGAGAATCCTGACGCCGACACCCTCGGCGCCGCGCTCGCGATCCGGATCGCGGCCGAGCGGCTCGGCAAGCTCGCGGAGGTGGTTTGTGCAGATCCGCCGCCGATCTCCCTCGCGTTCATGCCGGGCATCGAGCGGGTGGCTCGCGCTCCGGCCCTCGAGCCGGACGTGGCGGTGATCGTCGATGCCGGCGACCTGTCGCGGATCGGATCGATCGCCACCGAGTGTGCGGATTGGCTCGCGCGCGCCCGGATCGTGAACATCGATCACCATGTCAGCAATCCCGGATTCGGCGACGCCCAGCTCGTCGAGCCCGCGGCGGCGGCGACCTGTGAGCTGGTGACGCAGCTGCTCCCGGAGCTTGGGGTGCCGCTCGACGTGGACCTCGCCACAGCGCTGATGGCCGGTCTGGTGAATGACACTCACACCTTCGCCCACCCGAACGTCACCGCCGACACGCTGCGGGTGGCCGCCACGCTGGTGGAGGCGGGCGCGCCGCTCTCGGCCATCAACCGGGCGATCTACGTCGACAAGCCGTTCGCTACCTTGGCGCTGTGGGGCCGCATCCTGGCCGGCATCGAGCGGCACTGCGCCGGACGGGTGGTGCACGGCAGAATGACTCTCGCAATGCTCGCCGAGACGGGCGCTCCGCCGAGCGCCTCGGACGGATTCATCGACCTGCTGGCCTCGACGCACGGTGCGGACATCGCGATCCTCTTCAAAGAGGCGGAGCCGGCGGTGACCAGGGTCAGCGTCAGAACTTCAGCGGGCGCCGATGCGGTCGCCATCACCGCCGCCTTCGGAGGCGGCGGACACGCCCGCGCGGCAGGCTGCACACTTGAAACTCCGCTCTCGGCAGCACGCGACCTGGTGCTTGCTGAATGCGAGCGCGAGCTTGCGCGATCCGATGCTCGGGGTCGTTAACCTCGACAAGCCCGTCGGCCCGACCTCGCACGACATGGTTGGCCTCGTGCGTCGTCTCTCGGGAATGCGGCGCATCGGGCACGCGGGCACCTTGGATCCGCTCGCTTCGGGCGTGCTGCCGGTCCTGGTCGGCGCGGCCACGCGATTCAGCGAGGAGATGACTGGGGGATCCAAGCGCTACGAGGCGGTGGTGCGCCTCGGTGCGCGGTCGACGACCGACGATGCCGAGGGTCCGATCACCGCCGGCGGCCAGCCCCCCTCGCTCGACGAGGCCGTCGCGGCGCTCGGGCGGTTCGTCGGCACGTTTGAGCAGCGGCCGCCGGCCTACTCGGCCCGAAAGGTGGGCGGCAGGGCTGCGTATCGGGCTGCCCGGATGGGGGTGGTCGTCGACCTGGCCGCGCGCACGGTTCGTGTCGACGCGCTCGAGCTGCGTGGCTCCGAGGCGGGTGCCGGTTGGCTCGATCTGCATCTCGACCTCAGGTGCGGCCCGGGCACCTACGTCCGTTCCATCGCCCGCGACCTCGGCGAGCAACTTGGCTGTGGTGGCTATCTGGCGGCGCTGCGCCGCACCGAGGCAGCCGGCCTGAACTTGGAGGGCGCCGTCACCCCAGCGCAGCTCGAGGAGCTGGCCCGCGACGGACGCCTGGCCGAGGCCGTGCTGCCCATCGGCGGGCTGCTGCCCCTGCCGGAGCTGGCGCTCGACGCGGTCGATGCGACACGCTTCAGCCACGGACTGCCGGTCTCCGTTGGCGATCCGCGAAGCGGAGGCCGTTACGCGGTCCACGCCGGAGCGGACGTCATCGGCGTCGGCGTGCTCGCCGATGGCCAGCTGCGGCCGGTGAAGGTCCTCTCGGCGGCAACGTGATGATCAGGGCCGAGACGGCGTTGGGGCTGGATGCACTGCCGCGTCTCGGGCCGGTCGCGCTCACGATGGGCGTGTTCGACGGCGTGCACCGGGGTCACCAGGCAGTCCTCGCGCAGCTCGTAGATGGCGCCGCCGCGGCCGAGGTGACGAGCGTGGCGCTCGTCTTCGAGCCGCACCCTGACGAGGTGCTTCGCCCGGGAGTCCGCGTCCCGCGGCTGGCGCCGACCGCGCGGAGCCGGGCATGGATCGGCGACTGCGGCGTGGACTGGGCGCCGCTCGTCCGCTTCGACGACGAATTGCGGGCACTCAGCGCCGAGGCGTTCATCGCGCACCTCGCGCCCGCGGTCGAGCTGCAGATCCTGGTCATGTGTGAGGGGACCGCTTTCGGACGAGGCCGCGGCGGCACCGTGCCGCGCATGCGCGAGCTGGGGCGGGAGAACGGCTTCTCGGTGTTGACCGTGCCTCCGCTGGTGGTCGAGGGTGCTCCGCTGTCATCGACTCGGATCCGCGGCCTGATCGCGGCGGGTGACCTCGCTGCGGCGGCGGCTCTGCTCGGGCGACCGGCGTTCCTGGAAGGGCGCGTGGTCTCCGGCGACCGCCGGGGTCGAGGGCTGGGATTCCCCACCGCCAACCTGGCCTTCGATTACCTGCCGGCGCTCGCGCCGCTGGGGATCTATCTCGGCGAGGTATCCGTTTCCGAGCGTGGCGTCGGACCGCGCCATCCGGCCCTGGTCAGCATCGGCGTCCGACCCACATTCCACGCCCAGGGTGCCACTCTCGTCGAGGTCTACCTGCTCGACTGGGATGGAGACCTGTACGGCACTCGGCTGCAGCTTTCACTGCTGCGGCGAATCCGCGAGGAGCGCCGCTTTGCGGACGCTGACGCACTGGTGGCTCAGATGCGACTGGACGAAGAGGAGGCGCGGCGTCTGCTGGCAGGCGACTGAGGCAGGCAATCGTGGAGCGCCGTCACGGGTCAAAATGGCCCGTGACCCCCTCACCTGTTAGAATTCGCACCGATAAGGAAGGATATGGAGGACTACGTGCCGCTCGCCAAGGACACGAAGAGCGCGGTCGTCGACGAGTATGCCACCCACGAAGGCGACACCGGCTCGCCCGAGGTGCAGATCGCGCTGCTGACCGAGCGGATCAAGTCGCTGACGGAGCATCTGCGCACTTATCAGAACGACAACCACTCGCGCCGCGGGCTGCTGAAGCTCGTAGGACAGCGTCGACGGCTGCTGGCATACCTCGTCCGCAACGACGTGGACCGGTATCGCGCCGTCATCGGCCGGCTTGGGCTTCGCCGCTGAGGCGCCGAATCCCTCGGAGCCAGGTGCCGCACGGCGGTTGGCTTCGTCGTACTCTCCGGCCCCCGTGCCGGGACTCGCATGTCCCGGTGCCTTGGGAGCATGCAACACCCAGACGGCCGCGCCCGCACCCGCGATGACGATGCTGCCGGGCCCGCCATTCGACGTATTGACACGAACTTGAGTGGAGGAATCAGTGGCGATCAAGGTTGAGAGCGAACTCGGCAGCCAGGTGCTGTCACTCGAGGCGGGCAAGCTTGCCGAACAGGCCGACGGCGCCGTCCTCGTGAGGTATGGGGACACGGTCGTGCTCGCCACGGCGGTGGGCAGCGAGCCGCGGGAAGGGATCGATTTCTTCCCGCTGACGGTCGACTACGAGGAGCGGATGTATGCCGCGGGAAAGATCCCCGGCGGCTTCATCAAGCGTGAGTCGCGGCCCTCGGAGGCGGCGATCCTCGCCATGCGCCTCACCGACCGCCCGATCCGGCCCCTCTTCCCGAAGGGCTACCGCAACGACGTCCAGGTCGTGCTCACGGTCCTCTCCGCCGACCAGGAGAACGACCCGGACATCCTGGCCATCAACGGCGCCTCGGCCGCGCTCTCGATCAGCCAGATTCCGTTTCTCGGGCCGGTGGGCGCCGTCCGGGTCGGATACATCGACGGGCAGTTCGTGACGAACCCGACGATGACCCAGCTCGACGACAGCCAGCTCGACCTCGTGGTTGCCGGTACCCGCACCGCGGTGATGATGGTCGAAGCCGGCGCCAAGATCCTTCCCGAGTCCCTGATGGCCGACGCGATTGCCTACGGTCAGCAGGAGCTTCAGAAGAGCATCGATCTGCAGGAGAAGCTGGTCGCGACCGTCGGCAAGCCCAAGAAGATGCCATTCATCGGGCCGAAGGCGGACTCCGTCGTCAAGCTCGGCGAGATGCTTCGCGAAGCCGGCACCGAGTTCGTGATCTTCGATGTCGAAACGACCTCGATGAAGCCGGAGAACGGCTACATCGTCGACCTCGCCGCGCTGCGGGTGAAGGATGGCAAGGTGGTCGACCGCTTCGACTCGCTGGTGAATCCCGGGCGCACGATCGTCGGGCACCAGATCCACGGCATCTCCGACGCGGATGTCGCCAACGCGCCGACTGCCGCCGATGTCCTGCCGCGCTTCGTCGAGTGGATCGGCGACGCCGCACTGGTGGCGCACAACATCGCCTTCGACCTGCCCTTTGTCCTGCGCCACCTGCCCAACGACCGTCGCTGGGAGCCAAAGGCGGTGTTCGACACGCTCGAGCTCGCGTATCAGCTCTATCCCGATGCCGGCGGATACCGTCTCGCAGATCTCGTCCGCTTCGTGTTCGGCAAGGAGCTCGGGGCGGCACATCGCGCGATGCCCGATGCGGAAGCGACCGCGGACCTGTTCGTGAACCTCACCGATCGCCTGCCGGATCGCCTCGACGCGGTTCGCAACGACATCAGCGCCGAAGTCAGGCGGGCCAGGGACAGCTACAACCGAGCCGAGCAGGGCGAGCGACTCGAGGACATTCGCCGGCGCCACGGCATCGGAAGCGCGCTGATGGACGTCCTCACCAAGGCCACCGTCCGGGAGCTGGTGCTCTCGGAGAATGTGCGGATCGACGGCCGCGACAGCAAGACCATTCGTCCGATCAGCGTGGAGGTCGGGGTCCTGCCGCGTACGCACGGCTCAGGGCTGTTCACACGTGGCCAGACGCAGGCGCTCAGCATCGCGACGCTCGGGCCGGGTAGCGACGTCCAGCGGCTCGACACCATCTCACCGGAGACGGAGAAGCGGTACCTGCACCACTACAACATGCCGCCCTATTCGGTCGGTGAAACGCGTCCGATGCGCGGTCCCGGACGGCGCGAGATCGGCCACGGGGCGCTCGCCGAGCGGGCACTGCTGCCGGTCCTGCCGTCGCTCGACGAATTCCCGTACACGATCCGGGTGGTCAGCGAGGTCGTCAGCAGCAACGGCTCCACGTCGATGGCCTCGACATGTGGCAGCACGCTGGCGCTCATGGATGCGGGTGTGCCGATCAAGGCGCCCGTGGGTGGCGCGGCGATGGGGCTGATCACCGACACCGCGACCGGGCGACACGCGGTGCTGACCGACATCACCGGGAAGGAAGACGCCTACGGGGACATGGACTTCAAGGTGGCCGGAACCGAGGAGGGAGTGACCGCTCTGCAGATGGACATCAAGGTGCAGGGCATCACCGTCGAGGTCATGCGGGCCGCGCTGGAGCAGGCCCGAGAAGCCAGGCTCTTCATCCTCGACCGGATGACGCAGACGATTGCGGCCAGCCGCAGTGAGCTCAGCCCGTATGCGCCGCGGATCATCACCATGAAGATCCCGGTCGACAAGATCCGCGACGTGATCGGTGCGGGCGGTAAGGTGATTCGCCAGATCACCGCCGAGACCGGCACCCAGATCAACGTCGAGGACGACGGCACGATCCAGATCGCGTCGGTCTCCGGCGAGGCCGCGCAGAAGGCGATCCGCTGGATCGAGGGCCTCACCCGCGACGTGGAGGTCGGCAAGGAGTACCTCGGCAAGGTGACCCGGATCATGAACTTCGGCGCCTTTGTCGAGATCCTGCCCGGCAAGGAGGGCCTGGTGCACATCAGCCAGCTTGCCGATTACCGGGTACCGCGGGTCGAGGACGTGGTCAGCATCGGCGACGAGCTGATGGTGGTGGTGACCGAGATCGACCGGATGGGGCGCGTCAACCTCAGCCGACGCGCGGCCATGGAGCGTCACATGGCCAAGGCGGGCGTCGAACAGTCCTGACGAGGAGAGCTCGGGCAGATGGGGAGCGGCGCGGCGCGACTGACCGAGGTCGCCGATGATGCTCGCGTCTGCACCCGCTGCCGCCTGGCTGCGTCACGGACGAACGCCGTCCCAGGCGAGGGGAACCCGCTCAGCGACGTACTGCTCGTCGGCGAGGCGCCTGGCCAGCGAGAGGATGCCACCGGACGCCCGTTCGTCGGACCGGCCGGGCACCTGCTCGACGAGCTGTTGGCCAGCATCGGGTGGGCGCGCGGCGACGTGTTCATCACCAACGTGGTGAAGTGCCGGCCGCCGGGCAACCGCGATCCGGAGCCGGATGAGGTGAGCTCGTGTCGCCCATACCTGGATCGACAGGAGCGGAGCCTGGATCCGGCGGTGGTGGTGACGCTCGGCAGGCACTCCCTGCAGCGCTATCTGCCCGGGGCGAGGATCAGCGCCGTGCACGGGCAGGCGCGCCTATCGGGAGGCCGGCTGGTGTTCCCGATGTACCATCCCGCTGCGGCGTTGCACCAGACCGCGCTGCGGGAGACGCTGTTCCGCGACATTCGAGGACTGCCGGCCGCGCTGATTGCCGCTCGCGAGGCCATGGAAGCGCAACGCTCGCCGTCGGTCGAGCAGACGAGCGATCGACCATCGGCCGAGGGCCCCGCCGGCGAAGAGCAGCAGCTGACCCTCTTTTAGGAGCGACATGCCAGGATCGTTGCGCATCATCCCCCTGGGAGGGGTCGGCGAGGTCGGGAAGAACATCACCGCTCTCGAGGTCGGTGGCGAGATCCTCGTCATCGACTGCGGACTCGCCTTTCCGGAGCCGGAGATGCTGGGCATCGACCTGGTCATCCCCGATGTCACCTACCTGGCCGAGAACCGGGAGCGCGTGCGCGGGATCCTGCTCACGCACGGACACGAGGACCACACCGGCGGGCTGCCCTATGTCCTTCCCAAGCTGCCGGGCGTCCCGATCTACGCGACGCGGCTCACCGAGGGCCTGGTGACCGGGAAGCTGCGAGAGCACAAGCTCCTGGAGCGAACCACCCTCCACCGGGTCGAACCGGGCGAGGAGTTCCAGGTTGGAGGCTTTTCGGTCACCTCGTTTCGCGTGAACCACTCGATCCCGGATGGCGTCGGCTACGCGATCCGGACCGCGGCCGGCACGGTGGTCCATACCGGCGACTTCAAGTTCGACATGACCCCCCCGAACGGGCAGCCCCGCGCCGACCTGGGCCTGATCGCGCAGATCGGAAACGCCGGCGTCGACTTCCTGCTCTCCGACTCGACTCGGGCCGAGCGCGAGGGATACACGCTCTCGGAGCGCACAGTGGGCGGTTCGCTCCATCAGCTGATCGGGGCAGCCAGCGGGCGGGTGATCGTCGCCACCTTCGCCAGCAACATCGGCCGCGTCCAGCAGGTGCTCGACGCCGCACACGACCACGGCCGCAAGATGGTCGTCCTTGGTCGGAGCATGGAGCAGAACACCGCGATCGCGCTCGAGCTCGGATATCTCACCGACCGCGACGAGACACTGGCCAGGAAGGATCGGCTGGGCCGGATCCCCAAGGAGCAGCTGGTGATCATGACCACCGGCTCCCAGGGCGAACCGATGTCCGGGTTGACGCGGATGAGCAACCGCGACCATCGCAACATCACCATCGAGCCCGGAGACACGGTGATCGTCTCGGCTTCCCCGATCCCGGGCAACGAGGAGGCGGTGGCAAAGACCATCGACAACCTGTTCAAGGAGGGGGCGATGGTTCACTACGAGCCCCTCGTACACTGCCACGTATCGGGGCACGGCTCGCGCGAAGAGCTCAAGCTCATGCTCGGGCTGGTCAGGCCGAGCCACTTCATCCCTATCCACGGTGAGTACCGGATGCTGGTGCAGCATGCGCTCCTGGCCGAGGAGGGGGGAGTGGAGGTCGACCGCATCTTCGTGCTGGAGAACGGCCAGGTCGTCGAGTTCGATGGTCATCGGGCCCGGCTGGCCGGCTCGGTTCCGGCCGGTGACGTGCTCGTCGACGGCATCTCGGCGATCGACGGCATCGATGGCGTGGTGCTGCGCGACCGTCGGATGCTCGCCAGCGACGGCGTGGTGATGGTCGCCCTGACCGTGGATGCGGCCACCGGGCGGGCAGTGTCCGGCCCCGACCTCATCTCCCGTGGCTTCCTCCCTGACCCCGAAGACCCGGTGATCGACTCGGCGCGCAGGCATCTGTCCGGCGCCCTGAATGCACCCGCCGGCGACCACCACGCGGAGCTGGGCTACCTGAAGTCCAAGATCCGCGACGAGTTGGCTCGATACTTCTTCGAGCGCACCAAGCGTCGACCGATGATCCTCCCCGTGGTGATGGAGGTCTGATCGGGCGGTGACCACTCGTCGCCAGAGCGGCTCACGCCGGCGCGCGCCGCGACGCAGACGGCGCAGCCCCGGCTTCCAGCTCAGCGGTCGGGTCGCCCGTGAGGGGCTTGGCCTGCTGCTGCTGCTGCTGGCGATCGTCTCCGCGATCGCCCTGGTGGCCCCGAGCGCCGGGGCCATCGTCCGCCCCTGGCATCAGATCCTGACCGGCCTGCTCGGATGGGGCATGGCGTTCGCGCCGCCGCTGCTCGCCGGGTTCGCCGTCATGCTGTGGATGAAGACCATGCCGGTCGAGCGCTGGATGGCGGCGAGCGGTGCCGCCGTGGTTGCATTCTCGCTGCTGGGCATTTTCCACCTCTCGGTCGGCGGCAGCAGCGCCGCGGTGGCCCGCGGTGATGGTGGGGGAGCGATCGGGTACGGAGTCTCTGCCCTGCTGGTCGGTGCGATCGGTGGAGTTGGCGCGTGGATCGTGCTCGCGCTCGGCCTGGTGGTTGGCCTGCTGCTGTACTTCAACATGACGATCGGAGACCTGGTCGCCGCCTACGTGCAGCGGCGCGACAAACGGGAGGAGCTCGAGGCGGTCGAGGCTCGTCGCGCGGAGCTCGTCGCACGGCGTGGCGGTCGGGCGGAGGGAGTCCCCGCCGCGGCCATCAGCGAATCCTCGCCGGGCCTGCTCGACCGCGTGCGCGGCGCGTTCGGCGGGGCCTCGGCTCAGGACGACGAGCCGGTCATCGTGCGCCGCGAGCGTCCTGCGCCGGGGTCGGGCAGTGGCGCGGCCCCGAGCCTGCCCGGGGCATCTGCGCTCGCCGCGAACGCGTCACACGGGGTACCGGTCGGGATCGAGTCGATGGAGGGGGACGTCGCCGATGAGCTCGGCGGCGTGCAGGAGAGCGAGCGCCTGGCCGCCATCCCGGTCGGAGAGCCCGGAGTCCCGGACGCGGCGCTGGAGCCGCTGACGCGGACATGGGAGATGCCCGACCTCCGAATGCTCGCGGACGCCCCGGAATCGAGCGCTGCCCAGATGGACCTCACGGCGAAGGGACAGCGCATCCGCGAGACCCTCGCCAACTTCAAGATCGGGGTCAAGATCGCCCGGATCCAGGAAGGCCCGGTGGTCACCCAGTACGCGCTCGACGTGGAGCCGGGGATCAAGCTGTCGCGGATCGAGGGCCTCGCGGACAACCTCGCGCTGGCGCTGGCCGCACGATCCATTCGGATCGAGGCACCGATCCCCGGGGAGCCATACGTCGGGGTCGAGATACCGAACAGCGCCTTCGACCTGGTGACGCTCAAGGAGGTTCTCGCCTCCAAGCTGTTCGAGGAAGCGGCCACGCGATCAAAGCTCGCCTTCGCCCTCGGGCAGGATGTCGCCGGGCAGCCGTTCGCGGCCGATCTGGCGCGCATGCCTCACGTGCTGATCGCCGGCGCCACCGGATCGGGCAAGAGCGTGTGCGTCAACGCGCTCATCTGCTCACTGCTGATGAACGCCACACCCAACGAGGTGAAGCTGATCCTGATTGACCCCAAGCGGGTGGAGATGGCCCAGTACAAGGGCATCCCGCACCTGCTGACCGAGGTGATCGTCGAGCCGGAGAAGGCGGTCAACGCCCTCAAATGGACGGTGGCCACCATGGAGTCGCGCTACCACGAGTTCGCACAGCGCGGCGTGCGCAACATCGCCGGCTACAACGAGGCGCTGCGCCCCGGCGAGCCCCGGATGCCCTACGTGGTGGTCATCATCGACGAGCTCGCCGACCTCATGATGGTCAGCGCCTATGAGGTGGAGGCGACCGTCACCCGCATCGCTCAGCTGGCGCGGGCAACCGGCATTCACCTGGTGGTCGCCACGCAGCGCCCATCGGTCCAGGTCATCACCGGCCTGATCAAGGCCAACATCCCGAGCCGAATCGCGTTCGCGATGACCAGCGGCATCGACTCGCGAACGATTCTGGACACCACCGGCGCCGAAGACCTGCTTGGCCGCGGCGACATGCTCTACCAGCCGATCGACGCCCCCCGCGCGGTGCGGCTGCAGGGCGTCCTGGTCACCGATCGGGAGATCGACGACCTCGCCAGCCACTGGCGCGCGCAGGGCGGTCCTCGCTACCGCCCCGAGATCACGGCTCCCAAGCGCGAGGGCAAGGTGGGCGGGCGGCCGGATGATGACCAGGCCGACGACGCGGATGCTCTGCTGACGCAGGCGGTGGATATCGTCCGCCGCTCGGACAAGGCGTCCGCCTCGCTGCTGCAACGCCGGCTGCGGATCGGATACGCGCGCGCCGCGCGAATCCTGGATCAGATGGAGGATCGCGGGATCGTGGGCCCGCCGGACGGCAGCCGCTTCCGGGAGGTGCTCGTCACCAGCGACGGTTGGGGCGCTGATATCGGTCCCGACGGTGAGGACGAGTGAGCGACGGCTCAGGCCACAAGCTCGGAGAGGTGTTGCGCGCGGCCCGGGAGGCGAAGGGCGTCGACCTGCCGCGGGTGGAGCGCGATACGAAGATTCGGGTCCGCTACCTCGCCGCCCTCGAACAGGCCGAATACCGGGACCTCCCGGGCGCGGTGTATATCAAGGGCTTCCTGCGCAACTACGGCCTGTATCTCGGCCTCGACCCCGAATACCTGATCGACCTCTATCGACTGGAGCAGGGGACGGCAGCGCTGGATCGTCCGAGCCTTCAGGCTCCGCCGCGGCCGATGGCCGTCCGCCGCACGCGCACGCTGGTAGTGACGCCGGGAGCGCTGATCGCGGCCATCCTGACGGTTGGGGTCGCGGCGTTCATCGTGTACTTCGTCTTCGAGCTGGCCACCTACGCCGGCACGCCGGAACTGACCATCACCCAACCGTTGGGCAACATCGCTGCCTACCAGGAGCTGACGTACACGATCCGCGGGCGGACAGCACCGCGCGCCACGGTGACCGTCAGCGGGCTCACCGAGAATCCATCGGTCGTGGCCGATGCCGACGGCAACTTCGCAATCACCGTGCGCCTGGTGCCGGGCTCGAACGTGCTGAGCCTGGTTGCGCGGGATCCCGTCAACGGGCGCAGCTCCGACAGGAGGGATCGGTCGATCATCGTCGTGACAGCCAGTCCAAGCCCGGGGCCGGCGCGCGTCCTCACCGTCAATGCGCCGGTGGACCGAGCCACGAGCGGGTTGGCCGTGGCGATCGGCGGTCTCGGTCCGCCGGGCAGCCGCGTGACGGTCACCCCGCGGCTGGCTGCCGCCGCACCACCCGGATTCAGCGTCGCCGACGCGACCGGCCAGCCGGTCACCGTTGCCGCTCCTGCTCCTGGTCCGCTGCTGCTCGGGGTGGGCAGCCAGGGAACCTTCTCCGGGACGCTCCCGTTGTCGCCGGGGACCTGGCAGCTCAGCATCTCCGCGCCCGGCACGCCGGTGGTCGTCCGCAGCGTGCTGGTGCGTGCGCCGGCGGGCCTCACCGGCTCGCTGGCGGTGGGCGGCGCCCCGTCATATCTCGAGGTCGAGCAGGACGGTCAGCCGCTCGCTGCCTCCGGGACGGTCGTGGATCCCGGTAAGGTAGTGGCACTCGCCGCGAAGCAGACGATCCGGATCCGGGCGGGAAACGCCGGTGCGGTGATGCTGACGATCAACGGGCTGAAGCTGGGCGCGATGGGCTCGGCGGGCGCGGTCGTCGAGTGGCGAATCACGTTGTCGGCAACTACGGGGTAGGGGAGCGGATGGCAGGCGATTCAACTTTCGACCTGGTCAGTGACTTCGACCAACAGGAGCTGGTGAATGCCCTCGACCAGGTGCGGCGCGAGGTACACACGCGCTACGACTTCAAGGGGAGCAACGTGAGCCTTGAGCTGGGTAAGGGAGAGATCACGCTGCTCGCCGACGACGACTTTCGGGCCGGCGCGGTGAAGGATCTGCTGGAGTCCAAGGCGGTGCGTCGCAACCTGTCGCTCAAGATCTTCGAGTGGGGGAAGCTCGAACCGGCCTCCGGGGGCACGGTTCGACAGCGAATCGGCCTCAAGCGTGGCCTCAGCGCCGAGCAGGCGAAGGAGCTCAGCCGGCAGATCCGCGACCGATTCCCAAAAGTGAAGCCCACGATCCAGGGGGAGGCGGTGCGGGTGAGCGGCAAGAGCCGGGACGAACTCCAGCAGGTGATCAGCTATCTGCGCCAACTCGACTATCCGGTGGCGCTGCAGTTCGAGAACTACCGATAGCCAGCGCGACGGCCAGACCGATGCCTGCCGACCTGCCACCGACCGACGCCGACCTGGTGGCGGCCGCGCGCCGCCTCGGCGAGGTACTCGTCGCGCGTGGCTGGCAGATGGCCGCCGCGGAGTCGTGCACCGGCGGCCTGGTGGGCCACGCAATCACGGCGGTGCCACGCGCCAGCGATCATTTCCTGGGAGGGATCGTCAGCTATTCCAATGCCGCCAAGGAAGATCTGCTGGCAGTCAGCCACGACGTGCTGGAGCAGGCCGGTGCCGTCTCGCCCGACGTCGCGAAAGCGATGGCGGCCGGGGCCCTGACCGCGTTTCCCGCTGCGCGGCTGGCCGTGGCAGTCACCGGCATCGCAGGACCGGATGGCGGATCGGCCCAGAAGCCGGTGGGGCTGACCTACATGGCCGCCGCCGTGCGGGACGGGGAATCGCTCGTCGAGGAGGTGCGTTGGCCGTTCGATCGGGACGGCAACAAGCGGGCATCGGCACTCGCCACGCTAGAGCTGGCGACCCGCGCGGCGTCGACCTGAGCCGCATGATCAGGGTCGGGGAGAGGATCCACTTCATCGGCGTTGCCGGCTCCGGGGCTGCTGGGACGGCCCTGCTGGCGCAGCTGGCGGGAGCGCTCGTCGACGGCTGCGACCTGGAGCTCCCGTCGCCCTACACGCCTCCGCTCGACGCGGCCGGCATTCGACAGCAGCGTGGCCACGATCCGGGGCACCTCGCCGGCATCGACCGGGTGGCGACCACGCCTGCCGCACGAGTCGCCGCCAACCATCCTGAGCTTGCCGCTGCCGCCCAGCGAGGGATCACGGTGACCACCTGGCAGGCGTTGCTCGGCGAGCTGATGAGCCAGCCCGGCCGTTTGGGCCTGGCCGTCGCCGGCACTCACGGCAAGTCGACCACCACCGCGCTGCTCGGTCACCTGCTGATCGCTGCGGGCCTCGATCCCACCGTCGAGGTGGGGGCGATGGTGGCGGACTGGGGAGCTTCGGTGCGGGCCGGTGGGGGACCGCCCTTCCTCGTGGAGGCCGACGAGTTCGGCGACAACTTCCTGAACTATCATCCGGCCGCCGCGATCATCACCAATATCGAGATGGATCATCCCGACTACTTCGCGGACCGTGACGCGGTTCTCAACAGCTTCGAGCGTTTCGTGCGGGGAATGGGGGAGTCTCCGCCGTTCGCTCCTCCACTGTTGCTGGCCGCCGCTGCCGATCCCGGTGTCGACGCGCTGCTCGAGCGCCTGTCGGGCTGGCGCGGACGCGTGAGGCGCTTCGGGCCGGGCGGTGACGCGGCCGTGAGCGAGATCGTTTACCAGCCGGACGGCACATCTTTCACCCTCCGCGACGTGCGGTGCCGGACTCGCCTGCTGGGTGCGCACAACGTCCTCAACGCCACCGCCGCCCTCGAGTTGGCCGCGGAGCTCGGTGCCCCGCTCGAGACGCTGGCCAAGGCGCTGCCCGACTTCGCGGGAGCCGGGCGGCGCATGGAGCTGATCGCCGATACTGCGGGGGTGACCGTGCTTGACGACTACGCACATCACCCGACGGAGGTGCGCGCCGCCCTGGCCGCCGCGCGGCAGAGGGTCGGCGACCGACGGCTGTGGGCCGTCTTCGAGCCGCACATGGTCTCCCGGACGGCGCTCTTTCTCGATCAGTTCGCGAGCAGCTTCTCCGAAGCCGACGAGGTTGCGATCGTGGATATCTTCCCGTCGCGCGACGCGGACCTGAGCCTCACCTCGGCCGAGGAGCTCGCCGATGCGGTGGAACGCACCTCGGCGGTGCCGACCCTGGCCACCGGCGACGTGGATCAGACGACGAGCTACCTGGCCGACCATGTTCGAGACGGAGACGCCGTCCTGGTGATGGGGGCCGGTAGGTCGTATCGGATCGCTCGCGGACTGGCCGCCGCGCTCTCGAGGGTCGGCACCCGATGAGCGGCGCGCGCGCGCTCGTCCTCGGTCTCCTGCTTGCCGTGCTGGTCGCCGTCGCGGAGCAGGGCCTGGTCAGGCTGGTTGCCGCGTCCGGCGCCAAGCAGCAGCCGGCGCTGCTGCTCGTCCTGCTGCTGGCAGCATTCCTGGGCGTCGTCACGGCGGTCCTGACGCGGATGCTGCGCTTGCCCGGTGCGACCGCTGCCACCGCGCTGGTGCTGGGCTGGACCATCGTTCCGCCGCTGCTGGGCGCCATCCCGAGCGCCGCGACCTCGTTCATTGCCTCGGACGCGGCTCTCAGCGCGCGCGACGCAATCGCGCTGGCGGTGGCCACCATCGCGGCGACCGTGACGCTGGGCGTGCCAGCCGAACGCTGAAACGCCCTTTCCCGGCGGCGGGGGCCGGCAACGTCACATAAGATCTATTTGCGGAAGTAGCCGGAGACGGCCCAAGAGGCTCTGAAGGCGAGTCCAGTTGCTGCCGCAGTGGCGGCCGGCGATCCACGGCGTGGCAGCGGCGGCAGAATGTGCGCGTGTGAGGGCGGTCACCGCCGCGCCGGGCGCCGCCGGCTGCCGCCCGCGGCGGTCACCTCGGCGGCGATCGCCGTCGGGAGATGACCGGAGACGCGGATGCCACCGGCGAGGTAGCGCTCGGTCACGTCACCGGCCGCTTTCGCCCGGGCGACGAGCTCGCCGCGGTTGTAGGGCACCACGGCGTTGACCTCGACCATCTGGTGGCGGAGCATGGCGCCGATCTGTTCTCGCAGCGCATCGAGACCCTGTCCCTGGACGGCGCTGACGAACGCGACGCGGTCTGAGCCAGGGCTCGGGCTGCCAGTGCGCGCACGGTCGAGCCGGTCGATCTTGTTGAAGACCGTGATCCGCGGCGTGTCGGCTGCGTCCAGCTGCTCGAGCACCTGCTGCACGGCCGCCTGCTGGCCGATGAAGTCGGGATCGGCGGCATCGACCACCTCGAGCAGCAGGTCGGCGCGTGCCACCTCCTCGAGCGTGGCTCTGAACGCATCCACGAGGTCGTGGGGCAGTTTGTTGATGAACCCGACGGTATCGGTCATCACCACTCGTTGGCCGGTCGGCAGCGTCACCTGCCGGGAAGTCGGGTCCAGCGTGGCGAACAGCATGTTCGCGGCGTACACGTCCGCACTTGCAAGGGCGTTGAGCAGGGTGCTCTTTCCGGCATTCGTGTAGCCGACCAGCGCCACGGTGGACACCTCGCTCCGGTCGCGTTGACGGGCGGCGGTGGCGCGCTGCCGCTTGACGTCCTCGAGCTCGCCGCGCAGCTTGCGGATCTTGTCGGCGATCAGTCGACGGTCCGTCTCGAGCTGGCTCTCGCCCGGTCCCCGCGTGCCGATGCCGCCGCCGGTGCGCGACAGGTGAGTCCACATCCGGGTCAGCCGCGGCAGATGGTATGCAAGCTGGGCCAGCTCGACCTGGAGGCGTCCCTCGCGGGTCCGCGCGTGCTTGGCGAAGATGTCGATGATCAGCGCGGACCGGTCCAGCACCTTGCAGTCGACCAGCTTCTCGAGGTTCCGCTGCTGCGCGGGCGTGAGCTCGTCGTCGACGATGAGCAGGTTGAAATCGGTGGCCGCCTGCTCGTCCACGAGCTCGGCGGCGCGCCCCTTCCCGAGGTACCAGGCGGCGTCCGGAGCGCGTCGACGCTGGAAGGCGCTGCCAACCACGCTGGCTCCCGCGGTCCGGGCCAGGGCCTCCAGCTCGGCGAGGCTGCGGCCGATCGGCCAGCGGCCGTCTCCAGGGTTGTCGATCCCGATCAGATAAGCCCGCTCCGCGGGCGCGGTGAGGTCTAGCAGGCGTCCATCGGTCATCTGCGGGCCATGGTAGTCGATGCCGGACGGGGCACCGCTGCGATCGTCTGAGCAGCCGCCGTCGCGGCATCGACCAGCACGCGATCGGTCATCGACCGATCCGGGGCGTCGGGCGCGGGGAGCCAGACGATGTCGGGATCACGGCGAAACCAGCTCAGCTGGCGCTTGGCGTACTGGCGCGTGCGGCGGGCGGTGACCTCTATTGCCTCGCCCAGCGTCCACTCCCCCGCCAGGTAGCGCGCCGTCTCCGCGTAGCCGTGGCCACTCATCGCCGGGAGCTCGGGTCGATAGCCCGCGGCGAGCAGCGAGCCAACCTCATCGACCAGGCCGTGGCTGAAAAGCCAGGCGGCCCGTTCGTCGATGCGTCGATAGAGCGTTGCGCGCGGACGGTCGATGGCGAGCTGGAGGACGGGGCCGCCATACGCAGTTGCCGTCGGCAACGGATCGCCCGCCATGCGGCGCTCGAGCGCGGCCAACACGCGTCGCGGGTTCCGCACATCGATGCTATCGACGGCCCGCGGGTCGTGGGCCCGCAATCGGGCGGCCATCGCGTCCAGCCCGTGCCGCTCGAGGTCCCGGTGCAGGGCAATCCGCAGCCCCGGCGGCCGTGGCCTTCCGGTCAATCCGTAACCGCCGAGCAGCGCGGTGATGTACAGCCCGGTGCCGCCCACCACGATCGGCAGCCGGCCTCGCTCCCCCACCTCGCGTAGCGCCTTGCGAGCTGCACGCAGCCAGTCGGCGACGGTGAGCCGCTGATCGGGCGCTGCGAGGTCCAGGAGGTGGTGAGGCGCCCTTGCCAGGTCCGCCGGCCCCGGCTTGGCTGTGCCGACCGTCATGCCCCGGTACACCTGGCGCGAGTCGGCCACCAGGATCTCCCCGTCGAGCCGCTCGGCCAGCGCCAGCGCCAGCTCGCTCTTGCCCGATGCGGTGGGGCCCACGATGGCGAGCAGCGCCGGCTCCGTGGAGCCAGCGGGCGACGTGGCCATCGGCCCTCTAATCGACCTCCACCAGTCGTTGGACCTGGTCGATGCGAAGGGCGCGCCCGGTGCGCCGGTCGGCCTCGACGACCACCGCGTTGAAGCTCACCGTCCCGCTCGCCACCGCGAACCGCGTCGGCATGTGGGTCAGGAAGCGGGGCAGCACGGTCTCCACCGACATGCCGATGATCGAGTCGCGTGGCCCGGTCATGCCCACGTCGCTGATGTAGGCGGTGCCCTGCGGCAGCAGCCGCGCGTCGGCGGTCGGGACGTGGGTGTGGGTGCCGACCACAGCCGTCACCCGTCCGTCCAGGTGCCAGCCCATCGCATTCTTTTCGGAGGTCAGCTCGCAGTGGAAGTCGACGATGCGCACCGGAGGCAGGGGCTCGGCGGCTTCGTCGAGCAGTGCGTCGAGCGCCTCGAACGGCGAGGCAAGCTGGTTCATGTACACCCGGCCCATGGCGTTGATCACCGCCACCTCTCCCCCATCCGCGAGCCGCAGCACCAACCAGCCCCGGCCGGGTGCCCGGTCGGGATAGTTGAGGGGCCGCAGGACGGGCCGATCGGTCTCGAGGTACTCGTAGATCTCGCGCTTGTCCCAGATGTGGTTGCCGCTGGTGATGACGTCGACCCCGTGGGCCAGGAGCTCCTCGGCGAGCGATGGCGTGAGCCCCATTCCACCGGCTACGTTCTCACCGTTGGCAATCACGCAGTCGAGGTCGAGCTCCCGACGCAATGCGGGGACGAGCTGGTTCACCGCCAGTCGTCCCGGTTTGCCGATGATGTCGCCGACGACCATGCACCGCAGAACGGCGCCGTCGGTCACCGCGCGTAGTCGACCGCCCGCGTCTCGCGGATCACGGTCACCTTGATCTGGCCGGGGTACTGCAGCTGGTCCTCGATCTTGCGCACCACATCACGAGCCAGGCGGTTCGAGGCGCCATCATCGATCTCCTCCGGCCTCACCAGGATGCGGATCTCGCGCCCGGCCTGGATGGCGTAGCAGCGCTCGACTCCGGGGAAGCTGAGCGCGATCTGCTGCAGGTCGTCGAGACGCTTCACGTAGTTGTCAAGGCTCTCGCCGCGCGCTCCCGGGCGGGATGCGCTGATCGCGTCGGCGATCTGGACCACCGTGGCCTCGATGCTCTCCTGCTCCACCTCCTGGTGATGTGCTGCGATGGCATTGCAGACGACCGCATTCACGCCGTAGCGGCGCGCGATGTCGCCGCCGATGAGCGCGTGGGGACCCTCGACCTCGTGGTCCACCGCTTTGCCGATGTCGTGCAGCAGCCCGCCCTTCTTCGACTCCTGGATGTTGGCACCGATCTCGGCCGCCAGGAGGCCGGAGAGGCGCGCGGTCTCGACGCAGTGGTCGAGAACGTTCTGGCCGTAGCTGGTGCGGTACTTGAGCCGGCCGAGGAGCTTGATCAGCTCCGGATGGAGACCCGGTACGGCAGCGTCGTAGGCGGCCTGCTCGCCGGCCTGGCGCATCACCATCTCGATCTCCTGGCGCGCCTTGGCGACCGTCTCCTCGATCCGGCCCGGATGGATCCGCCCATCGGAGATGAGCTTGGTGAGGGCCATGCGGGCCACCTCGCGCCGCACCGGGTCGAATCCTGAGAGAACGACCGCCTCGGGGGTGTCGTCGATGATCAGATCGACGCCGGTGGCCTGCTCCAGGGCGCGGATGTTCCGCCCTTCACGGCCGATGATCCGGCCCTTCATCTCCTCGCTCGGAAGCGGGACGACGGTGACCGTCGCTTCGCTGGTGTGGTCCGCGGCGATCCGCTGCATGACGGTGGTGAGCACTCTGCGGGCTCGCTCCTGTCCCTCTTCCTGGGCGGCGCGCTCGATCTCCCGCACGCGCTGGTTTGCCTCCGCCTGCGCCTCGTCGACGATCTGCTGGATCAAGCTCTGGCGCGCCTCGCTCACGGACAGGCCGCTCACGCCCTCGAGCTGTTCCAGTTGCTGTCGGCGCAACTCGGCGACCTCCGCTCGCTCCGCCTCGATCTCGGACAGCCGCTGGTCGAGGGCCGCTTCGCGCCGTTCGAGGGTCTCGAGCTTGCGGTCCATGCTCTCTGACCGATCGAGCAGGAGCCGCTCCTGGCGCTGCAGATCGACACGCTTCTCGCGCGCCTCATCCTCTGCGACGCGCTGGATCTTCAGCGCGTCGTCCTTGCCCTCGAGGACGATCTCCTTCTGCTTGGCGCGTCCCTCGGCGATGATCCGCTCGGCATAGGTCTCCGCGTGCTTGACCGCCGCAGTCGCGACGAGCCGCCGCGCGAAATAGCCGAGGGCGCCGCCGACGAGGATCCCCGCCAGCAGCGCCACCCCGGCGACCACCGCAATCTCTGGCATCGGCTCCCTCCCGTTCGATGGAGCCCGCTGATGGGCGATGATGATGCGCCCGCAGTTTCCGAGCGCCCGCGTCGTGCAATCTCAACCGGCCCGCCCGACGGGCCATCGAAAAAGTGTACCGCAAGTTTGCTCGGGGCCTCAGGCCCAGCCTGGGTTGAAGACGCGGCCCATCAGGCGCACGTGGTCCAGATCACGGGGCAGGAAATCCTGGAGCATGAGGCGCTGCACACCCGCCGCCTCCAGCTCAGCCACCCGGGCCAGCGCCTGGTCAGGAGTGCCCATGATCCAGCGCTCGCGACGCTCGTCGAGCCACGCCTTGGCGTCCGCTTCCCCACCGGCGGCCAGCACGTCGCGGGCACGATCTTCGACGTCGCCCGGCGACTCGCCGATCAGGACGCCGACCATCGCGGACAGGACGACCGTGGCGGGATCCCGCCCGATCGACTCGCACGCCGCCCGCACGCGGCCGTATGCCTCTCGTACCCGATCAGGTGTCGCGCTCTGCCGGTTGAACTCGTCCGCATAGCGCGCAACCAGGCGGGTCAGCCGCGGGCCGCCGTCGCCACCCAGGATCAGGTGCGGGCCGCAACGGCCGTCTCCGCTCGGGCGGGGGGCGAAGCGGGATCCGCGCACCTGCCAGTGTCGTCCCTCGAACGTCCATCCGTCCGGCTCACACCACAGTCCGGTCACGACCGCGAGCGCCTCCTCCAGGCGATCGTAGCGCTCGCGCAGCTCGGGGGGATACGGGATCCCCAACTCGGCGTGTTCGCGTTGGTTCCAACCGGCGCCCATGCCGACCTCGATCCTTCCGCCGCTCATCTGGTCGACGGTCGCGACCACCTTGGCGAAGCTGCCCGGGATGCGGAACGTGACCGGTGAGACCAGCGTGCCAAGATGGATGCGGCTCGTCTCCCGCGCCAGGCCCGCCAGGGTCGACCAGGCATCGGTTGTTGGCAGCCCGGCAGCACCGGGAAACGAGGTGTAGTGGTCCGAGCGGAAGAAGGCCTCGATGCCCGACTCCTCGGCCGTGCGGGCGAGCGCCAGGAGCTCGTCGTAGGTGAGTCCCTGCTGCGGCTCCGTCATCAGCGCGTAGCGCATCAAGGCCTCATTCGTCGATCTCTTCGAGCGGCGGGTTCGCTCCCTCGCGCAGCACGCCGCGCACGGTCGCAGCGTCGAAGCCGCGCCGCATCAGGAAGGCGCCGAGGCGGGCGATCCCCTTTGGGTCGTCGGGCATTGGGCGACCTCGCAGGTGCCGATCGACTGCCTTGCGGGCGCGCTCAGCCTCGGTCCGCGGGAGCATGTCATCGGTCGGCGGGCGTTCGTGCGGGGTATTCGCTTCGCGGAATCGCTCGAGCGCCTCGCCTCGCACGCCGTGTTGGCGCAGCTCCGCTTCCAGCATCCGCTTCCCGCGCGGTGCGTGCCGATCCCGCTGCTCGGTCCACCAGCGAGCGAATGCGTCGTCGTCCAGATAGCCGAGCGCCCGCAGCCGATCCATCGTCTGCTCGATCATCTGGTCTTCGGCGCCCGCCCGGCGGAGCCGTTGCTGCAGCTCCCAGCCGCTGCGCGGGCGAGTGGCGAGGAAGCGCGCCGCGATCTCGAACGCGGCCGCGACGTCCGGGCGCTCTCGCGACCGGACAGGCCGGCGAGCGGCGGGCCGCGGCTGGTGCTGCGGGTCTGAACCCACGACGAGCGGCTACTCCGCTTCCGCGATGCCTTCGACCCCGACCTCGATCGACGCCACCTTGCCCCGGATCTCGTCGTCGATCCGCTGCGCGATCTCTGGATTCGCGCGCAGGAAGTCGCGGGCGTTCTCGCGACCCTGCCCGAGGCGGGTGTCCCCGTAGTTGAACCAGGCGCCGGTCTTGGACAGGATGCCGGCGGCGATGCCGACGTCGAGCAGGCCGCCCTCGCGGCTGATCCCCTCGTTGTACATGATGTCGAACTCTGCGACGCGGAAGGGCGATGCGACCTTGTTCTTGACCACCTTGACGCGCGTGCGGCTTCCGATCGCATCGGTGCCGGTCTTGAGCGTCTCGATACGGCGGATGTCCATGCGGATCGATGCGTAGAACTTGAGGGCGCGCCCTCCCGGCGTCGTCTCCGGGTTGCCGAACATGACGCCGATCTTCTCCCGCAGCTGATTGGTGAACACCAGCGCCGTGTTGCTGCGGTTGATTGCGCCGGTCAGCTTGCGAAGCGCCTGGCTCATCAGGCGAGCCTGGAGGCCAACGAAGCTGTCGCCCATGTCGCCCTCGATCTCGGCGCGTGGCACGAGCGCGGCAACCGAGTCCACGATCACCACGTCAACCCCGTTGCTTCGAATCAGCGTTTCGGCGATCTCGAGCGCCTGCTCGCCGGTGTCCGGCTGGCTGACCAGCAGCTCGTCCACGTTGACGCCCACGTTGCGGGCGTAGTTGGGATCGAGGGCATGCTCGGCGTCGATGAAGGCCACGATCCCGCCGGCACGCTGCGCGCTGGCCGCGATGTGATAGCACAGGGTGGTCTTCCCGCTCGACTCGGGGCCGAAGATCTCCGTTATCCGGCCGCGCGGCACACCGCCGACACCGAGGGCCAGGTCGAGCGCGATCGAGCCGGTCGGAACGATGTCGACCGCCAGCTTGGCGCCCTTGTCGCCCAAGCGCATGATCGCGCCGCGCCCGAACTGCTTCTCGATCTGCAGGATTGCGGCGTCGACGGCTCGCCCACGTTCGCCGTGATGTTGCTCGCCATTGCGCTGCTCGCCGCTCTTGACGATCTGGGCCACCGGGGCGTCCATCGGTCTACTAGGGCTCCTTCCCTCTTGCCCCGGCGGCTACGAGGTCATTCCTCGACCGGACCGGGCTCGGTGCGCGGCTTGCGCCTTGGTTTGATCACCTCGACGGACATCGGCGGCTCGTACAGCGAGGGCGGCTGCACCTTTGGCGCTTTCGCCTTTGGCTTTCGTTTCTCCTGATGCCGCGGCCGATCTCGGCTTCCCACCTGGTGACCTCCGATCTGGGCCGGACGAGGCTGGCGTCAGTCTCGTCGGTAGCCCTTATCGAGTCGTTATGCGCTGCTTTGCCGCCTTCCGGCGGCCGGAAGGTAGTGTGCCTCGATGGCGCCCCGCAACGATTCGAATGAGCCATCGTCCAGCGCGCCGCGGATGGCGCGCATCAGGTCCAGAGTATAGGTGAGGTTATGGACCGAGGCGAGGCGATACGCGAGCAGTTCTTCGGCGCGGAAGAGGTGCGCGACGTAGGCGCGCGAGTAGTCGCGGCACGCCTCGCAGCGACACGCCGGATCGATCGGCCCCGGGTCGTCCAGGAACCGCGCGTTGCGCAGGTTCAGCTTGCCGCCAGCGGTCCACAGCTGGCCGTTGCGCGCCACGCGAGTGGGCAGCACGCAGTCGAAGAGGTCGACGCCGCGCTCGATCGCGGTGAAGAAATCGGGCGGCGCGCCGACTCCCATCAGGTAGCAGACGCGAGTGTCCCCCCCGAGCGTTTCGGCGACGGTGTCAAGCGCCGCGGCCATCTGTCGCTTGGTCTCCCCCACCGACAGGCCGCCGATGGCGATGCCGTCGAACGGCAGGGCGCGGATCGCGGCGGTCGAGATGCGACGCAGCTTGGGGTCGATGCCGCCCTGGATGATGCCGAACAGCGCCTGGTCGGCACGAGACCGCGCCGCCAGGCAGCGCTCCGCCCAGGCATGGGTGCGCGCCATCGCGGTCTCCACCTCGCTCGCCGGCTGTCGCGCGTCGACGAGTTGGTCGAATGCCATGGCGATGTCGCTGCCGAGCAGCTCCTGGATCTCGACGGCGCGTTCCGGCGTGAGGCGCTGAGACGAGCCGTCGAGGTGGGATGCGAAGGTGACGCCGTCATCATCCACGCGGCGCAGCCGGGCAAGGCTGAAGACCTGGAATCCTCCGGAGTCGGTCAGGATCGGGCCATCCCAGCCCATGAACCGATGCAGCCCGCCGAGCGCCGCGATGCGCGCCGCGCCCGGCCGCAAAGAGAGGTGGTAGGTGTTGGACAGCAGGATCTGCGCGCCCGCCTCACGCAGGTCGCCCGGAGTGAGGCTCTTGACCGTTGCCCGCGTCCCGACCGGCATGAAGGCGGGTGTCGCGATCACGCCATGCGGGGTGTGCAGCTGACCGAGCCGCGCGCGCCCGATGCCCGTCGGGCGGTGGGTGAACGAGATCGGTTCGGTGCCTGTTCCACCCGCTGCGCTTGCGGTCATCGGCGGAGAGGATAGGCTACGCGCTGCAGGAGGTGCACCGCGTGCGACTCGCCGACTGGCCTCGGATGCCGTACCTGAATGAAGAGCTGCGGGAATGGGTGGGCCTGCAGCTGAAGGCGCTGGGCGTCGAGGAGATCGCGATCTTCGCCCTGGAATGCGGGCCCCAGGACGAGGAACGCCGGGTCCTGGTCGCCACCGATATCGGGCTCTGGGATGGCCTCTACACGCCGCGCGGATCGACCGCGCGGTATGCGCTGCGCAGCACCCTTCACGCCTGGCAGGCGGTGCGCGGGGTCCGCCTGGAGGCGGAGACCTTCCGGCTGTGGGCCCTCGAGCACCAGACCCGCTGGCAGATGCGCATCGCACGGCCTGCGCTGGAGGTCACGATCGACGACCCGCAGCTCGGCGCGGCACTCGCCGACTTTGCGAAGGCGTGCCTGGTGATGGCCGAGCCGGCCGGGTGGCAGGCGACCGACGACGGCTCCGGCGCAGATGCCGGCGAGCCCCTCAGCAGATGAGCATCGCGTCGCCGAAGCTGAAGAACCGATAGCCCCCCGTCAGCGCGGCGCGGTACACGCTCAGCAGCGCGTCGCGCGCCTGGAGCGGAGATAAGCTGCCCGAGCGCCACTGTACGAAGGCGGCGACCAGCAGCAGCAGCGAGCTGCGCGGCAGGTGGAAATTGGTGACCATGGCGTCGACCGCGGCAAAGCCGTGGGGCGGGGTGATGTAGAGGTCCGTCCAGCCGCGGTCCTGCGCGCTGCGGGCAGCGGTCTCGAGGACGCGAACGGTGGTGGTTCCCACCGCGATCACCCGTCCGCCGCCGCTGCGGGTGTCGGTCACGAGGCGGCGTGTCGCCTCGCCGACCTCGTACCATTCGCGGTGGATCCGGTGCTCGTCCACGAACGTGCCCTCCAGCGGGCGGAAGGTGTCCAGCCCGACGTGCAGGGTGACGCTTGCGCGCCGCACTCCGGCTGACTGGAGCCGAGCCAGCAGGTCCGGCGTGAAATGCAGCCCGGCGGTGGGCGCCGCCGCGGAGCCCGGCGTCCGCGCGTAGACGGTCTGGTAGCGGTCAGGGTCGGCACTGCGGCCGTGGATATAGGGCGGCAGCGGCATCTCCCCCGATGCGGCCATCACCGACTCCGGATCCCGGTCGAAACGGATTGCACGGGTGGTATCGGTCAGTCGCTCCCCCACCTCGACCCCGTCGCCGGAGGGAAACGTGATCCGCGTGCCGGGTGGCAGGCGCCGCGAGGGTCGGACCAGCGCCTCCCAACGTCGATCTCCCATCGCGCGGAGCAGCAGCACCTCGCCTCGTCCACCGCCGGGACGCGTGCCGCGCAGCCGGGCGGGCAGGACGCGGGTGTCGTTGACCACCAGCAGATCGCCGGGCCGCAGCTCTGCGGTGATCTCATGAAATGCGCGGTGACGGACCGTGGGCCGAGTCGCACCCGCCCCGAAGTCAGCGACCAGCAGCCGGCTGCTGTCGCGCGGCTCCGCCGGAGACTGCGCGATCGCGCCGGGCGGCAACTCGTAGTCGAAATCGTCGATCCGGAGCCGCCGAGTGCTCACCGGCAGATGCTCGCCGCTTGGTACCGCCCGCGGGGTGGCGCGCCTCCGGCCGGCCTCGGCGGCTGGAGGCCATGGCCATCGGTCAGACCTTGGGAAGCAGGGGCAGCAGCCACGACTCCGCGAAGTACAACACGAAGGCCGCCGACACGAGCCACATCAGCGGGTGGATGGCCGAGAACCGGCCGCGAATGACCTTGATCAGGACCCAGCTGATGAACCCCGCCCCGATGCCGACCGTGATGTCGTAAGTGAGCGGCATCAGGACCATCGTCAGCAGCGCCGGCAGGCCCTCGTCCGGGTCCGCCACCGGGATGTCGCGCACCAGGGTGAACATCAGGTATCCGACCAGCACCAGGGCGGGCGCGGTGGCGACCGCCGGCACCAGGCCGGCGAGCGGGCTCAGGAAGACAGCGAGCAGGAACAGGATGCCGGTCACGATCGAGGTCAGGCCGGTGCGTCCGCCCTCCGCCACGCCCGCGGCGCTCTCGATGTAGGTGGTGTTCGACGAGGTGCCGGCCACTCCGCCGGCGACGGCTGCCAGTGAGTCGACCAGGAGCACCCGGCCGACGCCGGGAACGCTTCCATCCGGCCGCGAGAGACCTGCCTCGGCAGCGACGCCGGTGACTGTCCCGATCGTGTCGAAGAAGTCGGTGAGCATGATCGCGAACACGGTCAGCAGGGCGGCGATGACGCCAAGGTGGACGAAGACGTTGCCGAGGTCGAAGTGACCCAGCGTCGAAAAGCTCGGGGCCACGCTGAAGGTCGTCGGAAGCTTCTGCACGCCAAAGATCAGCGCGATCGCCGTGGTCACCAGGATGCTGATGATCAACGCCGCCCTGATCCTCAGGATCCAGAGCGCGATGGTCAGCGCCAGCCCGATGAGAAACACACCCTGGGCCGCCGTGGTCGGGAACGCGAGGAACACCGGCGTCCCCTGTCCGGTCGGGTTGGAGCCGATGAAGCCGCCGTTCACCAGCCCGATGAACAGGATGAACAGGCCGATGCCGACGCCGATCGCGCGCTTGAGGGCGAGCGGCACCGCGTTCATGATCGCCTCGCGAAGGCCGACGAGTACGAAGACGGTGACTGCCAGTCCCTCGAGGACGATGACGCCCATCGCGCCTGCCGGGGTCAGCTTCTCCGCACCGACCAGCGTGAAGGCCACGATCGCGTTGATCCCCAGACCGGCCGCCAGCGCAAGCGGATAGTTGCCGATGACCCCCATCAGGATCGTCATCAGCCCTGCCACCAGGGCGGTGCCCGCCGCGAGGGCCGTGGCGGTGAAGGCGGGATCGGCATCCTTGAAGCCGGCCCCCAGGATCGAGGGGTTGAGGAAGATGATGTACGCCATGACCATGAAGGTCGTGATTCCGGCCCGGATCTCAGTGCCGACCGTCGTGCCGCGCTCTTCGAGCTTGAAATAGCCCGAGAGGCCGCCCGACGCGCCCTCGCCTCGCTGCTTGGGAACGCTCTCTGCCGCCATGGGTGAGAGACCCTCCGTGCTCTCGCGTGGCCCGTCTACCGGATCGGGACGGTCGCCGGCCCGATCGTATCGCGCGCTGGGCGGATGCAGCGCCCGTTTCTGCACGTACGACCGGGCGCCGTCCGCCCGCTCAGCGGCGGAACAGGATGGTGACGATCACGCTCAGGACCACGGACACCACCAGCATGCTGGTGATCGGGATGAACAGGCTCCCGTTCCTGCCCTCGATGGCGATGTCGCCCGGCAGGCGCCCGAAGGGCAGCCGGATACCGAGGACGCTCATGACTCCGAGGATGACGATCAGGGTGCCCACCACGATCAGCACCCGTCCCAGGTCAGGAGACATCGGTCGTCAGTCGAACAATCCGGGCTGGGCGCTGGGAGCCGGCTGACTGGCCGCGAGTCCCAGGTGCTCCCAAGCGCGCGAGGTGAGCTGGCGCCCGCGTGAGGTGCGGGCCAGGAGCCCGATCTGCATCAGGTAGGGCTCGATCACGTCCTCGAGCGTCTCGACCGGCTCCGAGATGGTGGCGGCCATGGTCTGCAGCCCGACGGGACCTCCGGCGTGGTGCTCGGCGATGGCCGTCAGCAGCTGGCGGTCCATGGCGTCGAGTCCCAGGCCATCTATCTCGAGCAGGTCGAGCGCTTCGGCAGCCAGCCGCGCGGTCACACGGCCGTCGCGCTCACCGCGGACCTGCGCGAAATCGCGCACCCGCTTCAGCAGCCGGTTCGCGATGCGTGGCGTCCCGCGGCTCCGGCCGGCGACGATCTCGGCGGCGTCTGCCTCGAGAGGGACGGCCAGGATCTCGGCGCTGCGGCGGAGGATGCGGACCAGGTCGTCGGGCGTGTAGTAGTCGAGTCGATAGGTGACACCAAAACGGTCGCGCAGCGGACCGGTGATGCTGCCGACCCGGGTGGTGGCCCCGATGACCGTCACGCGCTCGATCTGGAGGCGTACGGTCCGCGCGCCGGGGCCCTTGCCGAGGACCACGTCGAGGGCGAAGTCCTCCATCGCCGGGTAGAGGATCTCCTCCACCGCGTGACTGAGCCGGTGGATCTCGTCGATGAACAGCACATCACCCGCCGCAAGGCTGGTCAGCACCGCAGCCAGGTCCCCCGCGCGCTCGATGGCCGGCCCGCTGGTGGTTCGGATCTGGGCCCCCATCTCCGCGGCCACGATGTTTGCCAAGGTGGTCTTTCCGAGTCCGGGCGGGCCGTACAGCAGGATATGGTCGACCGGCTCGCCGCGGTGCTGGGCGGCATCGACCAGGATGGCGAGGTTCTCCTTCACGCGCTCCTGGCCGGCGAACTCGTCGAGGCGTCGCGGGCGCACCGTGGACTCGAGCGCGAGCTCCTCGGCCATCGCCTCGGGGATGGCGATCCGCTCGATCGTCATGTGCGCCCGTCCCGTTGGCCGGGCCGCGCGACGGAGACCGCGGAATCGAACATGTGGCCGATTCTACGCGTCCTCCAAGGCGCGCAGGTCCTCGCGCGTGTCCACGTCGGCCGCGTGCATCGCCACCGGTACGAGCGTCACCAGCTCGGAGCGTGCCTGGAGGAGGGTGCGAAGCCCCCCGTCGCCGCTGATCTCGTCCACCAGCCACCAGTGGCTGCGCTCGATCAGCACGGGGTGGCCGAGGCGGCCCTGCGCACGCGCGGCCACCACCGGTCGGCTGCCGCGTGCAGCGACCACCGCCGCAATGGCGTCGCCGGGCACGCCGGGCTGGTCTCCGAGGAGGAGCAGCGCCGCAGCCGCGTTCTCGTCCAGCGCGCCGAGGCCGAGGCGCAGCGAGTACGCCATCCCGCGTTCGGGGTACGGGTTGCGGACCCAGCGCAACCGGTCGGACGGCCGGCTGGCGGGCCGCGTCAGCCAGGCCGGCACGACCGCGACCACCGGCTCCAGGCCGGCGTCCAGCGCCAGGTCGAGCACGTGCTCGAGGAGAGGCTTGCCGCGCAGCAGGGCCACCTGCTTCGGCCCCTGGAAGCGGCGCGAGCGGCCGGCTGCCAGCACCACGCCGGCGATCCGATCGGGGCGTCCCACGCGTACGGCGGCCTGGGGCTGATCCACGCTGCCTATACTGGCGCGAAACGCTCGCGCCGGAGGGCGATGGAGTCTCGGTGGACCTCTTCGACGCGATCCCCAAGGTCGAGCTGCACTGCCATGTCGAGGGTACGGTGCGGCCCGCCACGGTCGTCGAGCTGGCGCGCAAGAACGGGCGCCGGCTGCCCACGCCAGACCCCACCGAGCTGTACCGCTACCAGTCGCTCGACTCGTTTCTCGAGATCTTCTGGCTGGTCCAGTCGCTCATCGCGGACCGCGCCGACTGGGGGCGAGTTGCGCACGAGTCACTGCTGGATGGCGCCGCGCACGGCCTCCGCTACCGCGAGACCTTCTTCACGCCGGCACGGCACCTGGCCGCCGGTCAGTCTCTGGCCGACATCGTCGCCGGGCTCACCGAGGGCCTCGAGGCGGCGGAGGCAGAAACCGATGTGCGCGGCATGCTCATCTGCGACATCGATCGCGCCTACGGCGGATCCGCCGCCACTGAGCTGATCGAGCAGCTCGGCGAGCTGCGACGGGCCGGGGGCGCGGAGCGGGTCATCGGCATCGGGTTGGACTCGACCGAGCGGGGCATCGACCCTCGCGAGTTTGGCGAGGCCTTCGCCATGGCCGCGCGCCTCGGCCTGCGGCGCACCGCGCACGCGGGCGAGGACACCGGGCCGGACAACATCGCGGTCGCGCTCGAGGCGCTGGGAATCGAACGTATCGACCACGGTCTCGCCATCCTCGACGATGCGGCGCTCACCCGACGCGTGGCCGAGGCCCGAACGCCGCTGACGGTGTGTCCGAACTCGAATGTCGTCATCGCCAACAGGTACGCGCGGCTGGAGGATCATCCGTTCCGCCGCATGCGTGAGGCGGGCCTGCTGGCGACCCTCAACACCGATGACCCGGCGATGACCGATCTCGACCTCGGACGAGAGTACCGCTCGGTGGCCACCGCGCTGCAGATGCCGTGGTCCGAGATGGTGGCGGTCGCGCTGGACGGAGTGGAGGCCAGCTGGCTGGAGGAGGGCGACAAACGATCGATGCGCGCCCGCTTCGCGCGCGAGCTGGCCGCGATGGAGCCGGTGTAGCAGGTGGTCCCCCTGCGGCCGCCGTTTGCGGTCAGGGTCGGCCTGGTCACCCCGCTCGATGCGGGAGGCACGCGATTCGAGCCCGACGCGCTGGTCGAGGTCGATGCGCACGGCCGCCTGGCACGGGTCGAGCCATGGTCGGCCGCGAGGCCCCCCGCCAGCGTGGAGGACCTCCGTCCGCTCATCATGCTCCCCGGCCTGGTCGACCTGCACGCGCACCTTCCCCAGTTGCCGAACGCCGGGCTGGGCCAGGGCCTGGAACTGCTGACCTGGCTGGAGCGCTACATCTTCCCGCTCGAGCGGGCATTCGATCGCAGCGCCGCGGAGCGCCTGGCGCCCCACGCCTTCAGGGCCTTCGCGGCCGCCGGGACGACGACCGTGGTGCTCTACGGCGCCGTGTACGAGGCCAGCATCGACGCCGCGTTCGCGGCTGCGGAGGCGCACGGCATCCGGGCCGTGATCGGCAAGGTGATGATGGATCGGCTGCGCTACGACCCGGCCCTCCGCGACGCGGAGGTGCTCGAGGCAAGCCTACGGCAGACGAGCGACCTGATCGAGCGCTGGCACGGGCGCGACGACGGGCGCCTCCAGTACGCGGTCACTCCCCGCTTCGCGGTGAGCTGCTCACAGGAGATGCTGCGCGAGTCGGCCGCGCTCGCCGCCGCGACCGGGACCTACTGGCAGACACACCTGAGCGAGGACCGCCGCGAGGTCGCCGAGGTGCGACGCCTCTTCCCGACCGCGCTCGACTACACCGATGTCTACGAGCGCGCCGGCGGGCTTGGTCCGCGGAGCCTGCTGGCGCATGCCATCCACCTCGCGGACCGCGAGCTGGGCCGCCTGGTTGCGACGGGGACCCGCATTGCGCACTGCCCGTCATCCAACCTGTTCCTGGCCAGCGGCGCGATGGACCTGGCCCGCTACCGGGAGGCGGGGCTGTGCGTGGGGCTCGGGTCGGACATCGCGGGCGGCCCCGACGGATCGCTGTTCGGTGTGATGCGTGCCGGGGCGTACACCCAGAGTGGGCTTCGCTCGATGCTCGGCGCCGGGGGCGCACCGCTCGCCCCGCGGGACTGGCTCCAGATCGGATCCCTCGAGGGGGCGCGGGCGCTGGGCCTCGAGCGCACCATCGGCTCGGTCGAGGTCGGAAAGGAGGCGGACCTGATCCTGGTCGACGCCGAGGTCACGCTGCCGATCCCGGGCCAGCGCCCGGATGTGCTCGACAACGAGCCCGACGACCTGTTGAGCCGCCTCATCTTCCGGACGCAGCGCGACATGATCCGCGCGGCATGGGTCCGCGGCCGGCGCCTGGATGCCGCTCCTGCCGCACGCAGCCACGTCGATGCCTGAAACCGCGGACCTGCTGATCGAGCACGGCACGCTGGTGGACGGGTCCGGCGCGCCGGGCTTCGGGGGCGCCGTGGCGATCGTCGGCGACCGCCTCCGGATCCTGCGCGGCGAGATGCCCGAGATCGACGCCGGGCTGCGGATCGATGCGACCGGCAAGGTGGTCGCCCCGGGGTTCATCGACCTCCATTCGCACTCGGGGCTGATGATCCTGGCCGAGCCTCTGCACGAGCCAAAGGTGCGCCAGGGAGTGACCACCGAGGTGATCGGGGTCGACGGCAACTCGTACGCGCCGTTCGTCAGGCCCGATGACCTCCAGGCCTTCGTCGAGCTGAACGGCGGCCTCGACGGCCGCCCGGCGATCGACCTCGACTGGGACTCGGTGGCGAGCTACCTGGGCCGCTTCGACCGGCGGGTGGCGGTCAACATCGGATTCCTGATCGGGAACTCGGCGCTGCGCATCTGCGCGCTCGGCTGGGACGACACCCCCGCCGGCCCTGCCGCCCTCGCCCGGATGCGCTCCATGCTGGCCGAGGGGATGGCCGAGGGCGCGCTGGGCGTCTCCAGCGGGCTCGACTATCCGCCCGGCTCCTACGCGAGCACGGATGAGCTGGCGTCGTTGACCGCCGAAGCGGCACGGCACGGCGGTCTGTACCACACCCACGTGCGCTACCCGCTTGGAGACCGTTTCCTCGACCCCTTCCGCGAGGCGATCGAGATCGGGCGCCGGGGCGGCGGGCCGGTGCACATCACCCACTTCTACCATCGGGCCAGCTACCCCGGGCCGCCTGAGCGCATGCTCGAGCTGGTCGACGGCGCGCGCGCCGAGGGACTCGACGTCACCTTCGACACCTACCCGTACGAGTGGGCGAGCACGCGCCTGCTGATCCAGTTGCCGCAATGGGTGCAGGCCGGCGGACCGGCGGCCCTTCGAGCGCGCCTCGCCGATGCCGGCATCCGGGATCGACTCCGCGCGGAGCTGGCGACCGGAGGCGCCGCCCCCGCATCCGCCGGTTGGGGGGATGTGCGCCTCGGTTACCTTGCCAACCCGCGCAATCTGCGGTGGGAGGGCCGGACCCTCGCCGAGGTCATGGAGGAGACCGGGGCCGATGCGGTGGACGCCATCTGCGACCTGCTGCTGAGCGACGACCTGCGGGTCAACCAGGTGACCTCCGGCCCGGCGGCGGAGTCCCTCCCCCACTTCGTGCGCCACCCGGTCGGGATGATCGGCACCGATTCGACCTTCATCGGTGCCAAGCCGTCGCCGCGCACCTACGGCTCGTTCCCGAGGATCCTGGGCCAGTTCGTGCGGGACGAGGCGCTGCTCTCGCTGGAGGAGGCGGTGCGCAAGATGACCTCGGCGCCGGCTGCACGCCTCGGCCTGGCGGACCGCGGACTGCTGCGCGACGGTATGAAGGCCGACGTGGTCGTCTTCGACCCGCAGACCGTCCGGTCGACCGCCACCTACGACGCCCCGCGCAGCTATCCCGATGGCATCGAGCAGGTGGTGGTCAACGGCACGCTGGTCATCCACGATGGCCGACATACCGGCGCTCTCCCCGGCCGTTCGCTCGGCTCACGGCGCTGAGCTCCGCAGGCAGCAGGGCGTGATGAGCCTCGCGGTGTATCGGCTCGCGGTCACCAGCCGGGTGCTCGAGCGGACGGTCCGCGATGAGGGCGACCGATGACGCCCGACGAGACCATCATCTTCACCTCCGCCGCCGGCTTCCGCC
>JALYXZ010000077.1 GCA_030946825.1 Chloroflexota bacterium
CAATTGGGACGGCGCCGCCGACCTCCAGCCAGCCCGCCTCAGCCGAGGCGGGCAATCCCCGCTCGCGCTGGGCGACCTCCTCCAGAAAGTCACGGGTCCGCAGCTCCCGCTCGAGGACCACGGAGACCGTCGCATGCAGCAGCCGCTCCAGCTCGCGGTGTAGCGCCATGCCAAGCCCCAGGCGCACGACGGTGGCCAGCTCGGAGCGCTGGAGGTGCCGGAGGACCTTGAGCGCCTCCGAGGAGAGCGGCCGCGCGTTGAGGGCCTGCCCTCGCTCCCGGGCGCAGTCCGCGTCCAGTGCGCCCCCCGCGACCGCCGAATATGCGTTCCCCTCCGGCTCGAGCGGCAAGCGGCACTCGATGCAGGTCGTCAGCTGGGGACGGTAGCCGGTCGTATCGAGCAGGTGGAGCTCGAACCAGCGCGCCACCAGTGCGCGCGAGATGGCCGGGGGCGGCGCGTCGAGGGCGGCGAGCGCCTGGGCCAGCAGGATGAAGACGGCATGCACATCGACGCGCTCCTCGCAGAATCGGTCGGCGAGGTCGGCCACGTACCAGGCCGCCGCGGTCGAATGGAGGTCGTTGCGAAGGCCCAGGTGCGGGTCCTCGAGCGCCACCTGGGTCACGACGTCAAAGGTGCGCCCCACCGCCAGCACCAGCTGCACGTCGCTGAGCGGCTCCAGGCCGCCGCCGAGCCGCGAGCGTGGCCGCCGGATCCCCTTGCCGATGACCTTCAGCTTTCCGAGGCGCGGGGTCAGCACGGTCAGCACGCGGTCCGCCTCGCCCAGGTCCATGGCGCGCAGGACGATCGCCTCCGTCTTGTAGAGACGGCCCCGGGGGCTCATCGGTCTGGCGGGCTCATCGGTCTGGCGGGCTCGGGTACCCTTCCGAACGTGGACATCAGGGGCGAGTTTACCGATCTGCTCGCGGACATCGAGGCCGAGATGCGGAGCGTGCTCGAGGAGCGCGACGGACACTCGCGGCCGCTGTACGAGATGCTCGCCTATCACCTTGGCCTCGACAACACCGAGGGGCCGCGCGGCAAGCGGATGCGCCCGCTCCTGGGCCTGCTCGCTTATCAGTCGCTTACTGGCAGCTATCGCGGTGCGCTGCCGGGTGCCGCAGCCGTGGAGCTCGGGCACAACTTCAGCCTGGTCCACGACGACATCGAGGACGCGGACCGCGAGCGACGTCATCGCCCGACACTGTGGGCCATCTGGGGCGTGCCGCTGGCGATCAACGCCGGCGATGCGCTCTTCGCGCTGAGCCGGCTGGCGCTGTATCGGCTGCTGGCCGACGGCTTCAGCGAGCGGCGGGTGCTGGCCCTGATGCGGGTCTACGACGAGACCTGCCTGGCCCTGTGCGAGGGCCAGTTCCTGGACATCACCTTTGAGCGCGAGCCGAACGTCAGCGTCGACGGCTACCTGGAGATGATCGGCAAGAAGACCGCGGCCCTGGTTGGCGCATCGGTGCAGGCGGGCGCGATCCTGGCCACCGATGAGCCGGCGGTGATCGAGGCCTACCGGCGCTTCGGGTACGACCTGGGCATCGCCTTCCAGATGGCCGATGACGTGAAGGGCAGCTTCTGGACCGCGGCCGAGTCCGGCAAACCCGAGGCGGGAGACATCCGCAAGCGCAAGAAGACGCTGCCGCTGGTGTGGGCGCTGGAGCACGCGTCGAAGGCCGATGCCGACCGGCTGCGCCAGCTCTACGGCCCGATGCGGGCCACCGACGGCGCACTCGACCCGCAGGTCGAGGCGCCGATGGCGGCCGGCGACGTGGAGGAGGTGCTGGCCATCCTCGAACGCTGCGGCGCGCGGGAGCATGCGCTCGGCGAGGCGCGGCGCTACCGGGACCGGGCGCTGGCGGAGATCGCGGAGCTGCCGATCGGCGAGGAACGGCAGACGGAGCTGCGCCAGGTGGTGGAGTCGGTGATCGCGGCCTGACGGCGGGGGGCTCGCCGCGCACGCGTCAGGGTCGCGCTAGCTCACCGCTGGACGGCCTGCTCGCCGGGCGGCTGGTCGTTGGCCGCGCCGACCTGCTCGCGGCGGGCCAGCACCTTGAGCACGCGACGCGAGTCGGCGGCCTCGACCCGGAGCTGAATCTCGCGGAAGGTGACCTCCTCGCCGGGGAGCGGGATCCGACCCTCGCGGTGGACGATCAGGCCGCCGACGGTGTCGTACGCCTCCTCATCGGGCTCCTCCGCGTCGCTGAGGTCGAAGATATCGCGCAGGTCGTCGACGCTGACGCGCCCGTCGAGCCGATACACGACCTGCTGGTCATCGGTCTGGACCTGCTCGACCAGCGACTCCTCGGTGTCGTACTCGTCCTGGATCTCGCCCACGATCTCCTCGACCACGTCCTCGATGGTCACCAGGCCGGCGGTGCCACCGTACTCGTCGACCACGATCGCGAGGTGCTTCTTGGCGATCTGCATCTCACGCAGCAGCTCGTCGACCGCCTTGGTCTCGGGCACGTACACCGCGGGGCGGGCCAGGGCGCGGATGTCGATCTTCTGCTGGCCGCGACCGTTGAGCTTGAGATACGGCAGCAGGTCCTTGGCGTACAGGATGCCGATGATGTTGTCGAGGCTCTGCTCGTAGATCGGGACCCGCGAGTGGCCGGCGCGCACGATGAACTCGATCACCGTGTCGACGCTGGCCTCCACGTCGACCGCCTTGATCCCGATCCGCGGAACCATCACCTCGTGGACCGCCTTGTCCCCGAGCTCGATGACCCCGTGGATCATCTCCTTCTCCTCCTCCTCGAAGACGCCCTGCTCGCTGCCGGTCTCGACCAGCAGCTTGAGCTCCTCGGTGGAGAGGTATCCGGGACTGGGCCGCTCCTTCCCGCCGAGCGCGCGGACCAGGACGCCGCTCACCAGCGACACCAACCACACGAACGGGCTCAGGACTCGCTCGATGAACCCGATCGGCTGCGCTACGGCCAGCGCGAAGCGCTCGGCGAACGAGAGGGCCAAGGTCTTGGGTGCCAGCTCACCGACCACGATCGTGACGAGCGCCACGATCATGGTCACGAGCAGGAAGGCGATGGTGCTCGCCGAGTCGCGGATCGGCGCCAGCGGGATGACGCGGATCCAGGACGCCACGGTCCCCGAGAAGCTCACCGCGCCGAAGGCGGAGGCCAGGAAACCCAAGAAGGTGAGCGCGATCTGGATCGTGGCCAGGAAGCGGCTCGGGTCGTTGGTCAGCCGCTGCGCCGCGCGCGCGGAGGCGTTCCCCTCTTCTGCCAGCTGCGCGATGCGGTGGCGCTTGACGGTGATCAGCGAGATCTCCGAGGCGGCGAAGAAGCCGCTGACCAGGATCAGGATGGCGATCACGGTCAGGTCCAGGAGGGGATTGCCGCTTCCGCCGCCGGTACTGGGGCCGCCCTCAGGCATCGGGGTCGCCGCGCTCTGCGACCGCCGGCATCGGCTCGCTCGCCGCGAGCGACTTGCCCGCCTTGGCCGGCCGGCCGGCACCGGTCGTCGCGTCTCGACCGGCACCGATGGCCCGGGCCGGCATGCCGACCACCGTTCTCCCGGCCGGCACGTCCCGGGTGACGACCGCTCCCGCCCCGGTCCGGGCTCCGGGACCGATGGTCACCGGGGCGCGGAGCATCGTGTCGGAGCCGATGAACGCGCCGTCGCCGATGATCGTGCGGTGCTTGTGGGTACCGTCGAAGTTGGCGGTCACGGTGCCGGCCCCGATGTTGACCTCCTCGCCGACCTCCGCGTCGCCGAGGTAGCTGAAGTGGTGCTGCTGGGTCCCCGCCCCGATTCGGCTGTGCTTCACCTCCGCGAAGTTGCCGATCCGGCAGCGCGCCCCGATCTCGGCTCCCGGACGCAGGTGGCTGTACGGCCCGATCTCGCAATCCTCCGCGACCGAGGCCTCCTCCAGGATGCTGGCCCAGACGCTGCTCCGCGGTCCGACACGCGAGTCCCGCAGCTCCGCATGCGGACCGATGACCGCGTCCTGGCCGATGACGGTCGCACCGCGCAGGACGGTCCACGGCTCGATCCGCGCGTCCTGCCCGATCTCCACCGCGGCATCGATGTGCGTCGTCTCGGGGTCCACGATCGTCACCCCGGCCCGCATGTGGCGTTCCGCGATCTCCGCGCGCAGCAGGCGCTCGGCGGCGGCAAGCTGCACGCGGTCGTTGATGCCCGCCGTCAGCTCGGGGCGCGGCGCCTCCACGACAGCCACTCGCCGGCCGCCGCCGGCGGCCAGCCCGACGAGATCGGTGAGGTAGTACTCCCCCGCCGGGCTGGCGGCGACCATCCCGAGGTTGGCGCGGAGCCACGCCGCGTCGAAGCAGTAGGTGCCCACATTGACCTCGTCGAGCCGACGCTGGTCGGCATCCGCGTGCCTGTCCTCGACGATCGCCCGGACCGATCCATCTGCGCCGCGCACGATCCGGCCATAGCCGGCGGGGTCGAGGACGCGCGCGGAGAGCAGGGTCATCACCGAGTCACCCTCCGCCTGTTCCGCGACGAGGCGCTGGAACAGCTCGGCGGGGAGCAGCGGGGCGTCGCCGACGGTGACGACCACGTGGCGAACGGTTCCCGGCACGCGTCCCAGGCCCACGCGCACCGCGTCGGCGGTCCCGAGCTGCGGATCCTGCCGCACGCTCACGCCGCGCCCGGCAAGCGCCGCCTCCACGCCCTCGGCGGCATGGCCGGTGACCACCACGCGGTGCTCGATCCCGGCGCGGCGCAGCGCGTCCAGGACGTGGGTCAACATCGGTTGGCCGGCAAGCGGGTGGAGCACCTTGGGGAGACGCGATCGCATCCGCGTCCCCTGTCCGGCGGCCAGGACGATGGCCGCGAGGGCTACCACAGCGGCGGACGCTCCTGCAGCGGGCGAGAACGCGGGCGATGGTATCGGTGCTGCGGTAGAGCGGTCAACCCAGGGCCACGCACTCGATCTCGACCAGGCCCCCCTTCGGCAGCCCCGCGACCGCCACCGTGGAACGCGCCGGCGGAGCGCTGCCGAACCGCTTGCCGTACACCTCGTTGACGGTGGCAAAGTCGCCCATGTCGACCAAGAAGATGGTGGTCTTCACCACCCGCGCCAGGCTGGTGCCCGCCGCATCGAGCACGGCGGCCAGGTTGTCGAGCGCCCGCTCGGCCTGCGCCTCCACACCACCGGCGACGATCTCGCCGGTCTGCGGGTCGATCCCCACCTGGCCGGCGCTGAAGACTAACCCGCCGGCCGCGATCGCCTGGCTGTACGGACCCAGCGCCGCCGGCGCTGCATCGGTCTGAATCACGGTTGGGTCGGTCACGCTTCCTCCTGGTGCGTGGCGCGGATGCTAGCCGCTTGGAGCCGCGTGCGGGTCAGCGAGATGCGCACCTCACCGGCCGGAAGCCGCTCGGCGAGCTGCGCCGCGAGCGCGGCGGCGCGCTCCGGATCGTCGCTGAGGCTGTAGATCGTCGGTCCGCTGCCGGTCAGGCGCGGGTCGCCGCCCGCCGCACGGACGATGCGCATCAGGTCGTCGAGCTCCGGTCGCAGCCGGCGAGCCGCGGCCAGCAGGTCGTTGGAGCCCGGCGTGAGCTTCGGCGCGTCGATCCGGGGACCCCACTCCGCCCGGCTCCAATCTTCCGGACGCAGCTCGGCAAAGACCTCCGCGGTGGACAGTCCGAACCCCGGGTTGAGCAGCACCACCTCCAACGGCCGACCGGGCGCGTCGAGGGCAGCGACCCGCTCGCCGATCCCCGACACTGCGGCGAGCGCCGCCTGGGCGGCGAAGAACGGCACGTCGGCGCCCAGGCGCGCCAGCGCCGCCAGCTCGTCCGTGGTGGCGGGCGCATCGGTTCCGCCGGACCAGGCCCGCCCCAGGCGCCAGGCCGCTGCCGCATCCGACGAGCCACCACCCAGGCCCGCGGCGGCCGGGACCCGCTTGTCGAGCGCCAGCCACGCCAAAGACGGCTCCGCGCCGACCCCGGCCACCAGCCCTCGCCACGCCAGATTCGCGTCGCGATCGGCGGGAACGCCGTTCGCCGCCGGTCCCGCGACCCGAAGCCCGGTGGCACCGGCCGACAGGAGCAGCCGGTCTGCCAGCTCGAGCAGGACCCAGACGCCGGTGAGCTCGTGATAGCCGTCGCGTCTGCCGGTCACCGACAGCGACAGGTTGAGCTTGGCCGGCGCCTCGAGCTCCAGGGAACCGGTACGGGGCGTCACGCCAGGTGCGCCGCCAGCCGATCGGAGAGGCAGGCCCACTCCTTAACCGACAGCGTCTGGGGCCGGCGCTCGCCGTCGACGCCGCAGCCACCCAGGGCGGCACCCAGCAGCTCCGTTCCGATCGGCAGCTCGCGGCCGAGGGCGTTGTGGATCTGCTTGCGGCGATGGCGGAAGGCGGCCTGTACCAGGCGGTGGAACGCCTCACGCGCCGGACCGGGCGGCACGGCCGGCTCGGCACGCCGCCGGAGCCGCAGGATCGCCGAATCGACCGCCGGCGCCGGTTCGAAGGCGAGGGCCGGAACCCGCCCCACCACCTCCGCCTGGGCGATGTTCTGGACGAAGACCGTGAGGTAGCTCATGCCTCCGGCCGGCGCCGCGACCCGCTCGGCAACCTCGGCCTGGACCAGCAGGACCGTCAGCTCCGGCGGGCGCGGTCCCTCCAGGAAGGCGTGCAGCAGCGGGCTGGTGATGTGGTACGGGATGTTGGCGACGAGCTTGAAGGGCCCGACCGGCGCGATACGCGCGGCGTCGAGTGCCAGCGCATCGGCCTCCAGCAGCGAGAAGCGCTCCACCTCCCCCAGCTCAGCGCGCAGGTAGGCGGCCAGTCGAGGATCGAGCTCGACGGCGGTGACCGATGCGCCGGCCGCCAGCAGCCGGCGGGTGAGGACGCCCAGCCCGGGACCGACTTCCACCACCTGGTCGCCCGGCTGCAGCTCGGCGGCCAGCACGATCGCGTCGAGCGCGGCCGCGTCGGTCAGGAAGTTCTGGCTCAGGGCGCGACGCGGCCGAAGCCGCTCGGTGGCCATCAGGCGGCGCAACTGCCCCGGCGTGGGCGGGACGAGCCGGTCGGCCGCCAGCGCGCGCGGGACGGGGTCCGCGGGGCGAGGGTTCCGGTCAGCGTCCATCGGCCGCCTCCAGCCAGGGGAGCGACAGGGACGGAATCGCCTCCAGCGTGGCGTCCGCGCGGTCGCCGGCAGCGTATCGATGACCCGCCGCGGCGCCGATCATCGCCCCGTTGTCGGTGCACCACGCCGGCCGCGGGACGAGCAGTGGAATGGCGGCCAGCCGGTCGCGGAGCACGGCACGCAGCGCCCGGTTGGCGGCCACACCACCGCCGAGCGCCACCGCCTCCACTCCCCGCTCCTCGGCCGCGGCCACGGTCTTGGTGACCAGCGCATCCACGACCGCTTCCTCGAACGCCGCCGCCAGGCCGTCGACCGGGATCGGCGCGTTGCGGGCGCGGTACGCCTCCACCTCGCGCACCACCGCGCTCTTGAGCCCCGAGAACGAGAAGTCGTAGCGGCCGTCCGTCCGCGCCCGCGGGAAGCGCGTGATCGGGGAGGCCTGCGCCGCCACGGCGCTGATCGCAGGTCCACCCGGGTACGGCAGCCCGAGCAGGCGGCCCACCTTGTCGAACGCCTCGCCGGCGGCATCGTCGACGGTCTGGCCGAGGAGCTCGTAGCGGCCGTGGTCGTGCATCAGCACAAGTTGGGTATGCCCGCCGCTGACCACCAGGCAGAGCAGCGGGAAGGGCGGCTCGGGAGGGAGAGGCTCGCCCGCGCCGGAATCGGCATCGGTCAGCCAGTTGGCATAAATGTGACCCTCGATGTGGTTGACTCCGATGAGCGGCAGGCCGTGCACCGCGGAGATCGCCTTGGCCACGTTGACGCCGACCAGCAACGACCCGATCAGTCCCGGTCCGTAGGTGACCGCCACCGCGTCGAGGTCCGACCAGCCGGTGCCCGCCTGCGCCAGGGCAGCCTCCACGGTCGGCACGATCCAGCGCAGCTGCTCACGGGCCGCCACCTCCGGCACGATTCCGCCGGTCGCCGCGTGGAGCGCCACCTGTGAGGCGACCTGGTTGGCCTCGATCCGGCGGCCGCCGACCACCACCGCCACGCCGGTCTCGTCGCAGGACGATTCGATGGCCAGGATCCGCGGCCCGGGCATCAGCCGCCCTCCCGGCGGGCGCGCTCCACGAACAGCAGCGTCTGCATCGACGGTCCGCGCAGCTCCGGCGTGGTCATCACCAGCGCGTCCTCTCCGTCATCGGTGTAGTACGCGCGGCGGCGACCGGTGACCTCGAAGCCGAAACGCGCGTACAGCGACTGTGCGGCCGAGTTGCTGACCCGCGCCTCCAGGGTCATGCGCGCCGCTCCGAGATCGAGCGCGATCTCCATCAGCTCGAGCATCAGCCGGCGACCGACCCCGCGTCGGCGCCAGTCGGGATGCACCCCGAAGGTGGTGATGTGGCCCTCGTCGACCATCAGCCAGACCCCGGCGAAACCGAGCACCTGGTCCTCGCGGCGAGCGACGACGTAGCGGGCCATCGGGTTGGTGCTGAGCTCCTGCTCGAAGGCCCGTGCGGGCCACGGCGAGCTGAAGCTGAGCCGCTCGATCTCGTGCACGGCGGCCACGTCCGAGAGCTGCATCGGCTCGACCACGATGGGCGAGGTCACAGCCACTTGACCGCTCCCTCTGCCGACGGACCGATGCCGCGCGGCGCGCGAAGATAGGTCGGCTCGAGGCGCGCCAGGTCGTCTCCGGCGGGCTCCCCGCGCAGGCGCTCGGCGGCCAGTCGCGCAACGGCGGAGGCGCCCCCCAGCGGCGGCACCGCGCGAGCC
>JALYXZ010000080.1 GCA_030946825.1 Chloroflexota bacterium
GCTTCGCCGCCGTTGCGAAATTGGAAGATGCGCGAATGCTCAAGGAAGCGGCCCAGGATGCTTCGCACCCGGATGTTGTCGCTCAAGCCCGGCACGCCGGGCCGCAGAGCACAGATCGAGCGCACGATGAGGTCGACCTGCACCCCGTCCGCGGAGGCGGCGTACAGGGCATCGATCACCGGCTCGTCGATGAGGTTGTTGGCCTTGATGCAGATGTAGCCGGGCGCATCGGGGGTCGAAAGCCGCGCCTCCCGCCTGATCAACTCCAGGATGCGCCGGCGAAGCGCATGCGGCGCCACGATCAGCGAGCGGTAGGCGGTGTGACGCGAGTACCCGGTCAGGAAGTTGAAGAGATTGCCGACGTCCGCGCCCAGCTGCGGATCGGCGGTCAGGAGCCCCACGTCCTCGTAGATCCGCGCCGTGGTCGAGTGATAGTTCCCGGTGCCGATGTGCATGTAGCGGCGAATCTGTCGGTCCTCCGCCCTCACCACCAGGCACAGCTTGGCATGCGTCTTGAGCCCGCTGACGCCGTACACGATGTGGCAGCCGGAGCGCTCCAGCATTCGAGCCCAGGCGATGTTGTTCTGCTCGTCGAACCGGGCCTTGATCTCGACCAGGACCACCACCTGCTTGCCGGCCTCCGCGGCGCGAACCAGCGCGTTGACGATCGGGCTGCTGCCCGAGGTGCGATACACCGTCTGCTTGATGGCCAGCACCTGGGGGTCATCGGCCGCCTGCTCGATGAACGCCTCGACGCTGGTGGCAAACGACTCGTAAGGGTGGTGGACGAGCACATCCCCGCGTCGCAGCACCGCGAACATGTCCGGCTCCTCGTCGCCGACGGGAGCGAGGACCGGAGGCGTGACCGGCTGGAAGGGAGGATCCTTGAGGTCCGGCCGATCCACGGAGTGGAGCTCCATCAGTCCGCCCAGGTTGAGCGGGCCGGGCAGCTTCTGGACATCCGCGGCGGCAACCAGCAGCTCCCGGACGAGCAGCTCGAGCATGTGGGCTGACATGCTCTCCTCAACCTCGAGGCGCACGGCCGGGCTGAAGCGGCGCTTGCGCAGCTCGTCCTCGAGCGCCTCGAGCAGGTCCTCGGCACCATCGTCATCGACGTCCAGATCGGCATTGCGCGTCACCCGGAAGGCGTGGTGCTCCACCACGCCCATCCCCGGAAACAGGCGCCCCAGGTTCGCGGCGATGACGTCCTCGAGCGGGACGTAGACGCCCTCGCCGGGACTTGCGAACCGGCCGAGCAGGGGCGGCACCTTGACCCGGGCGAAGTGCGCCTCCCCGTCGTCAGGATCGGTGACCTCCACCGCCAGGTTGAGGGACAGGTTCGAGATGTACGGAAAGGGGTGCCCCGGATCGACGGCGAGGGGGGTCAGCACCGGGAAGATGCGTTCGTCGAAGACGGCCTCGAGCGTGCGGCGCTCCTCCTCGTTCAGGTCCGCCCAGCGAGTGATGCGGATCCCGGAGCTCGCCAGCGCCGGCCCGATGTCGTCAAGGAAGAGGCGGGCATGCCGAGCCGCGAGGAGCTCGACCCGCTCCGCGATCCTGGCCAGCTGCTCTCCGGCGGTCAGCCCATCCGAGGACCGGGTCATGACCAGGCCGGCAGCAATCTGCCGCCGCAGGCCGGCGACACGGACCTGGTAGAACTCGTCCAGGTTGCTGGCAAAGATCGAGCTGAACTTGACGCGTTCGAGAAGCGGAATCCGGTGATCAGCCGCAAGGGCCAGCACGCGCTCGTTGAAGTCGAGCCAGGAAAGCTCCCGGTTCAGGTAGCGCTGCTCGACCCGCGGCCTGCGGCGGCGTGCGGGTCGGCGGGTGGGCCGATCGGTCGTCGAGGTCGTGGCTGGCATCGGCCCGCGAGTTTACGTGGCTCGTGTTAACAGCGGCGCAAAGCGAGCGGTGGGCGCTGTCCTTCAGGTTGCGGGGCTGCCGCGATTGGTCCCAGGCCGCCCTCATCGTATCGATCAGAACTTCCTCGGCATCAGCCCAGCTGTGCATACCAAGTACGCGACTCCCTGGATCTGGCGGCCGTGGGTCGCGAGCAGCTCCTCCAGAGCGGCGGGTCGGTGGGCGGGCAGATCCGAGACGAGCCGGTCGGTCAGTTGGTCCGCTCCAGGCTGCGATGTTGGCGACCGTCACACACTGGACGCAGCGCCCAGGGTCTTACGGGTGAGTCCCGCCGCCGCGGCATCTCAAATTCGCAGCGACAACCGCGGCACGGGCCCCCGGTGAATCTGGGCGGCCAACGTGTCGCCATGGCGCCGAGCTCGATCGATCGGTGGTGTTGACTCGAAAGGATCGTCTGTCACGCGCCGGCGGCGCCCCACGCACGCTACCTCGCGGCCAGCAGCTCCCACGCCAGCGCGGCGGCAAGCCAGTCTCGAAATCGGTCTGCGGGCCAGCCGCGGAGCTTCACCAGGGAGTGGTAGAGGCCGGCATCGATCAGCACCCAGACCACGTCTGCCGCAGCGGCGTGGTCGATCCCGGGACGCATCGGTCCCTTGGCGGCGGTCATCGCCACCACGTTGGTAGCGCCGATCCGCCGCTCCTCTTGGATCTTGTCCCAGACCGGGCGCACCTCGGGGTCCGCGGTGGCGGCTCCTCGGATCGCCTCGCAGATCGCGGCCAGCCGCCCGTTGATGTCCGTCACGAGTCCCGCGTACCGCTCCAGAAACCGATGCGCATCCGGTTCCGCGGCGATCCCCTTGGGGCCCGCGCGATCCGGCATCGGAATCGGCTGATCGTCGCCGACAAGGGCGACGTCGTACGCCGTCTTGAGCAGGGTGGGCTTGCCACCGACCGCGCTGAAGACCGTCGCGCGGCTCACCCCGGCGGCATCGGCGATCGCCTCGATCGAGGTGGCGCCGTACCCACGCTCGACGAAGAGTCCTGCGGCCGCCTCGATGATCGCCCGGCGCGTGGCTCCTGCCTGTTGTGCGCGCAGCGGGGACCGATATGGCCGCTTGACAGGTGCGTCGGTGTCCATCAGACTCTGAGTCTAGTCATTAGTAGCTTAGTATGACAGTTTCGCCCACCCGGCAAAGACGCAGGTACCGATGACGGCTCAGCCCGCCCATCCAGGCGGCTCACCGCTGATCGCGGTGGCCGGTGCGACGGGGACCCTCGGCCCGCTGCTCGTCGCGGTCCTGCAGGCGCGCGGCCTCGGGGTGCGGGTCGTCACCCGAAACGCCGCGGCCGCCCGGAGAAAGGTGCCCGGCCTGGACGTCGTGGAGGCCGACATCGCCACGCGCGATGAGGCAATCCGGGCCCTGCGCGGCGCCTCCGTGGTCGTGTCGGCGATCAGCGGCTTCGCATCGAAGGGAGGCGTCCGAGCCGTCGATCTCGAGGCGAACCGAACGCTCGCCGGAGCGGCCCGGGCCGTTGGGGTCGAGCATTTCGTGCTGCTCTCGGTTTCCGGCGCATCGGCTGATCACCCGATCGAGCTGTTTCGGATGAAGCACGCTGCGGAAGAGGCGGTCAGGGCGTGCGGCGTGCCTTGGACGATCATTCGGCCCAGCGCGTACCTCGAGACGTGGCTCGGCCTGGTCGGCGGCCCACTCGTCGAGAAGGGCAAGACGCTCGTGTATGGGCGCGGCCGCAATCCGATCAACTTCGTCTCGGCAGGCGACGTCGCCCGCTTCGTGGAGCTCGCGATCACCGATCCGTCGCTGCGAGGACGCAGCATCGAGGTGCCCGGCCCGCAGAACCTGACACTCGACGAGCTCGTTGTGATCGTGCAGCGGGCGACCGGCTTGACGGGGAAGGTGTCTCACGCGCCCACTCCGATCATGAGGATTCTGTCCGTTGCCCTCCGCCCGCTCGACCCGATGCGCGCCGGTCAGATCGCCACGGCCGTGGTGATGGACTCCCGCGACATGACGCTGGACGGCGCATCGGCTCGCGAGGCGTACCCCTCCATCCCGATGACCTCGGCCGAGGAGGTTGCCGAGCGCCTCTTCGGCTCTGGGAGACCCCCGAGGGGCCAGCCGCACACCGCGCCCGCCGAGGGTCCGGCGTCCCCTTACCCGCCCCCGCCGGGGTAGGCGTCCATGTCATGCGCGAGTGCCACGGCCGCCATGGCCTGCGGCGTATCGGTTCCGGATGCGAAGAGGCTGCGCATGTCCTCGAAATATCCGTCGAAGGCCGCCGGCGAGATCGCAAGCAGCCGGCCCCCGGTCGGCCCTGAGCGGAATCCGTGAAACGCGCCGGCCGGGATGTACACGAGGGAACCCGGGCCTGCGGCGACGTCGCCCTCGGCGGTGTGAAACTGATAGTCGCCTTCCAGGATGAAGAACGCCTCCGGCTCGTGGAGATGGATGTGCGGCGAGTTCTCGAAGTCGGGAGGCTGACTGCCGACGGTCAACGTCCAGTGGCCCATCGTCTCCGCCGCCGATACCTTGCGCCGAATCAGAGCGCCGCGGAAGTCAAATGCGTCCCCATCGTCGGCGTGCATGACCCTGACGCCTGCCGCGGTCACTTCAGCACCTCGCGGCGTTCAGCATCGGACATCCGCTCGATCCAGCCGGCACGCCACGCGGGAGCCTCGAAAGGCGCAGCGAAGAACGTCGTCGCCTTCGCGACCTTGCCGTCCCGCAGCCGAAGGACTGACACGACGTACGCGGTGCTGCCGTCGGGGTACGATCCGAGGCCGAGGGTCGTGAACTCGTCGCCGGCCCCCACGATCCCGAGGACCGTGTAACTCGGCGTCACCACCCAGCGATCCTGCGCTCCCACGACGCCGATCGGGTTCGGCCGGGGCGCCCCGCCGGCATAGTTCTCATGGATCCGTCGGTGGGCGTCGTGACCGCGGATACGCTCGCCACTCTGGGGCCACTCCTCCACGAAGTCGGGGTGGCGTAAGTCTGCGAGCGTCTCGTAGTCCAGGGGCACCGCGCGCAGGTAGCGCTCCACCACCGCGCGGTTGGTCAGCCCGGCCATCGGCTACCCTCCGCCTACATGCCCCCGAATCTGGGCGAGCCTGAGTTTGCCACGCCGGCACCGCGCGAGACGCCTCCGGGCGCCACAGGCGCCACACGCTCGGCGATCGGTGGCGGGCAACGCCGGCCGCCTCCCAGGCTGCCGTTCCTGCTCGTCTTTCTGGCCGAGATGGGAGTCGGCCTCGAGCTGGCCCGGCCGTTCAAGACCGCAGCTATCGCCTACGACACGGCCGCATCCGTCATCCACTTCGAGCGGATGGCCAGCGGCCGCCATCTCGAAGCGGTCCTGAACACCACGCCCAAGCCTCTGCTTACGGTCGTGGATGGCCTCCTCTACGCGCTGACCGGCGATTGGCGGCCCATTGCATGGGCGACCCTGGCGGCGTTCGCGGCCGCGGCGGCGATCGCCTCGTACGTCGCGGCGAGGTTGGATGGCTGGCTCGCCGCGGGGCTCGTCGCGGTCGCCTTCGGGACGTCGGGCGGCCTGTGGATAGACGCCGGCCTGTCGCTCGCCGTCGCCTGGGCGCTCCTCGGCTTGGCGCTTGCCGCGCTGGCGGTGACCAGCGCACGCCCGCGATACGGCCTCGCCGGCGTGGCCATCCTGCTCGCCTCCCTGGCCCGCATCGAGTCGCTGGCCCTCGTCCCGGTCGCGGTCGCCTCATTGGCCTGGGCGTCGACCCGAAACCCGCCCTCCCGCCGGCCACCGAGGGCTGCCTGGCTTGTGCCCCTGGTCCCGACCCTCGCGATACCGATCATGCTCATCCACGACTGGATCCTGATCGGCGACCCGATGTACTGGGCGCGGATTGCCGACCTCTATTCGGCCACCACGCGCTCGCCGATCCTTGCGCCGGGAGGGATGCTGGCTGCGCTCGCCGGGCACGGCGTCCACGAGATCGGGTTTCTGATTCTGGCCGTGGTCGGCATCGTGCGCCTGGCGCGAGGGCGCAGCCGAGCGCTGGCCATCGGTCTCATCGGCCTATGCCTTGGGGTGTCGGCGCTGCTGGTGCTCCTCGCGGCCCGGCATATCTACGTTTCGGACCGATACTTTCTGCTGATCGACGCGGCCCTGATCCTGGCCGCCGGGTTTGGCGCCTCGGCCATCGCTGAGCTCCTGTCGCTGGCGGCGATGCGCGTCCGGAGCGTGGGCATTCCTCGGATCGTTCGGCCGGTGGCCGCAATGACGCTGGGTGGGCTGGTCGCCATCGCTCTCGGATGGCCGCTCGCGTCCTTCGACCCGCGGGTACGATCAACCCTGGGGACCCACCTCGCGCTCTCCGAGCACTTCGCCACCAGCCTGCCACTGATCCGTGCCGCGCTGGCCGCGCCCTCCCGCCAGGCGGGTGTCGGGCGACAACCGTCCGTGCGGCTGTCCGTGCCGCTGCCACTCCTTCCGCGCGCGGTGGTGGACACCGACCTGTCCTGGCTGCAGGTCGGGTTGAACGCCGGAGTGGAGCCGGGAAGCCAGTTTCCGATTGCCGGTCAGATCGTGTTTCACGACCGATTGGGTGATCCCCGCCTCAAGGTGCTCACCGCGATTGAGGTCGTGACCCCGAGACGGGTGGGATCGGTGGTGGTCCGTCCGCTGAGGGTCGACCGGGCCGCGGGCTACTGGCTCGTGCTTGGGGCACAGGCTCCGTGACCGTCGCAAGGCCAGCGCTCCTTGGTTCGCGCCTGGCTCTGGCGCTCGCGGCGATGCTGGGGCCGGCGGTCCTGCTGCTCGAGGGCATCCGCCAGGGCGGACATGGGCTGTGGAACGACTTCGCCTCTTACTGGGTCGCCGGCAGATTGGTCGCCGCGGGGCACACCCCATACGACCTGGCCGCGCTCGTCCGCCTCGGGTCGCACGAGGGCGTGGTGTTCCAGGCAGGCACCGGCTACTCCTACCCGCTGCCGTTTGCCGTCCTGATGGTTCCGCTCAGCGCGCTGCCATTCGCGTTCGCGGCCAGCCTCTTCACCATCGCTTCGATCCTGGTCTTCGGGTGGGCGGTTGCCAGCTGGGTTGGTGACAGCCGCCTGGTTGTCGTGGGTCTTCCGTGGACGCTGGTCATCGCGCTCCTGGCCGGCCTGTACCCACCGGTTGCCGGATCGTTGTTCTTCGGTCAGGCGAACCTGCTCGTATTTGGCGCGCTGGCCCTTGGTGTCAGGCGCTGGCTTGACGCCGATACCCGGGCCGATTGGTGGGGCGGCATCGCCATCGGGGCCGCTGGGATCGTCAAGATCGCGCCGCTCGCGTTGGTGCTGCCGGCCGGTCTGGCGCGGCGCTTCCACGGGCTGGCGGGCATCCTCGCCGGCGCAGGCGGAGCGCTGGCGGCGGCGCTCGTGGTGGCGCCATTCGGCCTCGGGGGCGCAGGCCGGCTCGCCGAGCTCGGCAGCCCCGACCCGTATTGGACGAATCAATCGCTCAACGGATTGATCTCTCGGCTGACGGTTCGCAACGAGCGGACCGTCCCGTTCCTCCGCGGTCTCGACCCGAGCATCGCCGCCTGGATCCTGTTCGGACTGTTTGCGGTCGTCACCGGCGCGGCGCTCTGGCGCGCGCGCGATCGGCTCCGCAGCCGGCAGGGCTACTGGCTCGCGATCGGGTTCACGCTCGTGGCGGCCGTGATCGCCGCTCCGAAG
>JALYXZ010000136.1 GCA_030946825.1 Chloroflexota bacterium
GCTCAGCGGGTCATCGATCTCCCGGTCGCGGATGCGGACCACGAAGTCGGGAACGTACTGACCCTGCCTGCCCTCGAAGGTGTACGGGATACGGAGCACGCCGGGGTTCTTGAACCAACTGACGACCTCGTCCATCCGGTCGAGCGTCGCACCCACCTTCGACTCCCAGCCCGAATCCTCGACCAGGTAATTGAGATGGCTCTTGCTTGTGGCGTACACCGTCCGGGTCGTGGTGAAGTCGACTTCCGCCGTCGAGCCGATGGCGTCGTACGACCGCAGGATGGGCCGCAGCCGCTTCTCGCCGGAGACGCCCCGCACGATGGCGGCCTGAACCTTTTCCGCGGCGGCGTGGCTGTACTGGGTGAGGAGCAGCATCTGCTCGAACGCGCCGCCCTGCATCACCACGCACTCGCGCATCCAGCGCTCCACGATCGGCAGCACCTGTGGGAAGAGCCACGGCTTGGCGCGCTCCTCAGCGTCCAGCAGGTAGCTCTCAACCACCCGCTTGGCGAGCGCGAAGGCCACCTGTTGTGGCCGATACTCCTTCAGCTCGTCGAGGGTCGTCTCCACCGAGGCGCCGACGATCGGGTCGAGCTGCGAGCGGGTCGGCACTTCATCGGTCCGCAGGGTGAGTGTCGAGTCCGGAGTGAAGTCCGCGGCCAAGCGTTCCATCGGCATATCCCAGCGGTAGCCGATGACCCGCGGAAAGCTGATCTCCAGCGCGGCTCGCTCCGGCAGAGCGTAGACCCGGTGAATCGGCTTCTGGACCGGCGGCTTCGCCGCTCCCAGCGTTGGGATGAAGCTGAACGGCACGCCGAAGACTTCGGCGTATTCCGGCTCGAACATGCCTTGCTCGTTCGGCTCGTAGCTAATCCGGCGCAGTCCGCGGCCCACCACCTGCTCGCACAGGAGCTGCGTGCCGAACGCTCGCACGCCCAGGATGTGAGTGACGGTGTTGGCGTCCCAGCCCTCGGTCAGCATCGAGACGCTGACGACGCAGCGAATCCGCTCTCCGAGCTTTCCCTGCTTGCCGATGGTGTTCATCACCTCGCGCAGCAGGTCCTCATCGGTGATGTCGTCTGGGTTGTCGCCTCGGGCACGGACCTGGTCCTTGAACTCGGCGATCACGAGACCCACCATCCGCTTGAAGTCGGCGTCCATCGATTTCCCGGACTCGATTTGTGCGGAATCGATGAGGAGCGTGTTCGGTCGCTCCAGCCACGCTCCTTCAGCCGCGTTCGAGAGGAGCTTGAGGTTTCCCGATGTAACCGCCGAGTGGCCGGCGGCATCGGTCCGCAGGTAGCCGGCGATCCAATCGAACACCATCTTGCTGATCGTCGTGTTCTGACAGACCACGATGAAGACCGGCGGCGTGCCTCCCTGCCGAGCCTGCTGCCAGAGCTCGTACGACTTCTCGTAGTTGCCGTAGAGATGGAGCAGCGCCGCTTCGAGCTGCTTGGGGAGGCGCGGATCGCCTGATCCGCTGGTCACGTCCCGCCCTCGCTTGGGAAGGTCGTCGCGGATATGGAGCCAGAGGTTGCGGAAGGTCGGCAGATCGCCGGCCATCACGTCATCCGAGGTGGGCACACGCGGGATCTTCACCACGCCGGACTCGATGGCGTCGATCAGGCTGAAGTCGGACACGACCCAGGGAAAGAGCGTGCCCTCCGGATAGCCCGAGCCCCTCAGGAAGAATGGCGTCGCCGAAAGATCGAAGACGGCCCGCACGCCGATCTTGCGCTGCACGGCGCGCAGGCCGGTGAGCCATACGTGCGCGGCCTCGTTTGCCTCCTGGGCGGCCTGGCGATCCTCACCGCTGAGAACCTCTCCGGCCTGGCCATCGATCGCGGGCGCTGCCTGGTAGCAGTGGTGCGCTTCGTCGTTGAGGACAAGGACATTCTTCTTGGTACCGATGCCGCGCAGGACGCGCCGCACCATCTCGCCCTCAGTCTCGCGGAAGCGGTCGAGATCGCCGTCCGGGCCGGCGAGCACCCGCTTGGTGGTCGTCGAGGCGCCGAACTTGTCGCGCCGCTGGAAAGCATGGAAGTTGGTGATCACCACGGTCGCGGCCTGAAGCCGCTGGAAGAGGTCCGTCGGAAGGAGATCTCGCTCCTCGTAGTAGTTGTCAGGTGCGTTGGGTTTCAGCACGCGGAGGCGGTCTCGGATCGTGATCCCCGGAGTGACGACCAGGAAGGTATCAGTGAAGCGCTTGTCATGTGGGTCATTGAGCTTGTTGAGCGTCTGCCAGGCGATCAGCATGGCCATCACCACGGTCTTCCCCGAGCCGGTCGCCATCTTGAGCGCGATCCGGTACAGGCCGCCGCTCCTGCGGGTGGCCTCCTCGCGCAACAGGTTCTCGATCCACTGTTGCTCGCGGCCGGCGACCTCGGTGATGTAGATCGCCGTCTCGAGCGCCTCGACCTGGCAGAAGAACAGCGGCTTGATCCGGTCGTCCGCGGTCCAGTAGGTGAGCAGCTCACGGGTCGTGGCGGTCACGCCCGGCCACCCGGCATTGCGCCACGCCGCCACGTGCGCGCGGATCCGGTTGATCTCGTTGTTCTCCTGCATCCGCTCGGCGGTCCAGTTGCCCGGCAGCGAGAGCTGGTCCAGCGGCTGACCCTTGGCCACCTTGCGCCTGGGCGCGGCGATGGGCGTGAAGTAGGTGCTCCGCCGCCGGCCCTCGACGATCTCGCTGGTGATGCCGTCCTCGTCGAAGCGGAAATGACGGCTCGGCTCGCGGAATGGCGAGTTGAGGATCGGGTTCTCGATGACCGTGGGCAATGCGGTGCGCCTCCGTGGCCTCTAGCTTACGTCCCGCTGGGGGTTTGGAACGTGAGCTGGCGTGACCGGGCCTCCGGCATATGCCGGACGTCGGTCTGAGGCCATTCTGGCCGGCGCCAACCGAAGGGACGCCGCCCCTCTGGGGTTTGCCGCTCCGTCGGTGCGACAGGCGCATCGGCGCCGGGAAGGCGGATGACCCAGACCGACCGTCCGTGCCCGCCTGAGTGGCCTTACGACCGACGAAAGTACGGCTGTGCCGAGCCCGCTCCCCGAGAATGCCGACGCCTGCGCCCGGTCCAGCGACGGCCACGGTGCTGGGCCGCACGACAGGAAGGCACTCACGCCCGCGCGTCCGCCGAAACCGCGGCTCGCCACAACTCGCTGGCGGTCCGTCGGTCGCAAGGCCAGCCTGGGTGGCATGCAACCGGCCAGATGGCGCCAGATCCGCCGCCATGGCCTCCCAGCGCGAGCCGGTGCCGGCGCGGCGCCCGCGACCTACGCGCCTTCCTTGACCTCGTAGAGGGTATGCGCCTCGAGGCCGTGGGCCTCCCGATGCGTGCGTGCGGCCGACTCCTTGTCCGGTGCATCGACCAGGCAGAAGACCTTGCCCTGGTTCTCGTCGACCCAGTACTGCTTGTAGTTGACGCCGTACTTGTCCTGGACCCGCAGGTCCGCCTCGTGGGCACCGGCGACGTCGTCGGCCTTCACGCCGGGAATGTCATGCATATCCATGTAGGTGGGCATAGGGGCGACTCCTTCGGTGGTAGACCGGAACGGATCAGCGGATCATCGCCGCAGACCCGCAAGGTTGTCCAGAGTCAGAGGCGCCGGGCATGCTGCCGGCGAGGAACCGATGGATCGGCCCAGAGTGGGGGTCAGCCGACCGAGACGAGGCGCCATGCGCCGTTTCAACGAAGAGTCGTCAGGAACAGCTGAAGCGGCGTGCCTCGCCACCGCCAGAACTCCACCGACGGCCAGGCGAGTTGCCATCGCTTACCGGCCGGGTCGCGTCCGGTGAGCGCGACGTAGTACACCGTCCGGTCGATCAACGGGGTGAAGGTGATCGTGCTCGTCACGCGGCGGCCTTCCACAGTCAGGGGCGCCGTTGCCAGTGGCTGGGTGGCGGTCTGATCGATGGTGGGGCCGTTCGGTTCGCCGATTGGGCCAGGCCACACTTCGAGGCGGAGATCGGTCCAGCCGGCGAGGGCGATGGTCGACCGGAGCGTGCCGCCGCGCGCGAGGGTCAGCGGGCCGGGGCCGCCGGGGCCGGTCGCCGAGGACTCCGCATCGAGCGCGAAGGGCGGAGACTCCAGGCTGACGAACGGTCCGACGCGCGCGTACTCCCGCGCGGGATCGTAGGCAACACCCCCTCCAGCAGTAATGGATGGGGTGGCCGCGCTCCCGATCGCGAACGCCATGCCCAGCCCGATGACAAGCAGGCCGAGCATGGCTGCAGCCGTAAGGCGGGTGCCCGGGAACCAGCCAGGCACGAGATCCGGGCGCAGAAGGCCGAGCGCGAACCAGACGGGCAGCGCGGCCATCAGCACGGCGGTGGGCACGGTCCAGCGCGCCTCGAAGGCGGTGAGTCCGATCAGCGTCAGCGTGGCGCACCCCACCACCAGCGCGACCGGGCGAGCCTGCTCAGGAGATCGACGCGCCGCGAGCGCCACCGGTCGGAGGAGGCCGCGGCCGACGGCGTAGGCCGTGATCGCGCCGACGACCGCCGGCAGCAGCCCATCGAGCAGCGGCGACCAGTCCATGGTCAGCACCTGTGGGCCAAGCGCGTAACGGACGGCGGCCAGCACGAGGCCGAACGTAAGTGCGACGAAGAGAATGAGCGCCCAGGCAAGGATGAAGCTGCGGAACGCAGTGCCGAGGCTGACCGCCGCTGCGGTGCCAGCGGCCTCGAGGAGGTGGCGTGGTCGGCGATGGGCGGCCGCCAGATCGGCGGCTAGGCGCCCAGGAGCGCCGAGGGCTTGGAGGGCCTGCCGCTGTGCCGCTTCGGGCGGCAGACCGCGCTCGATGAGCGCCGCAGTCGCATCGGCGAGGTAGGCGGCGATCTCCTCGACCGCGTCGGTACGTTCCGCCGGCGGCAACGGCAAGGCCGAGTTCAAGCGGTCGAGGTAGGCCTCCACCAGCATCCGGTCAGACACGCCGCGCCTCCGTCAGCGCCACCCGCGCGGCGCCGGCCACCGATCCCACCTCGGCCACGAAGCGATCCCACTCCTGGCGGGCATCGACAAGCAGGCCGCGCCCCTCATCGGTCAGGGTGTAGTAGCGTCGTCGGGGTCCACCGCTGCCCGGCTGCCACGAGGCGTTCAAGGCCCCCCGCGCCTCGAGCCGGTGGAGCGCCGGATAGAGGGCGCCCTCGCTGAGCGCGAGGCCGGCGGCGCGGTCGCGGATCAGCTGGGCGATCTCGTAGCCATGGCGGGGTTCGACCTCGAGCACCGACAGGATCAGGAGCTCGGTCGTTCCCTTCAGCAGCTGGCTGCGGCGCAGAGGGCTCATTCGCTGTCTTCGAGTACCTCTCAAACCGAGGTAGTTCGAACTATGCACTCGGGCGCCGACGCAAGTCAAGGGTCTGCAGAACCAAGCGATCCGATTTGTGTCGCGGCTCGCGGCAGCTCAGACCCGGCTGGGACAGAGCCGCGCGTAGTCGCAGTAGCGGCAGGCCTCCAGCGACGGCGTGGCGGCGAAGGCGCCGGAACGGATCAGCGCCGTGCGCGCCAGGATGTCGTCGCGGGCGGCGTCGAGCTGGGCATCGGTGCGGGTGGTGCTCATCCGGGTCGCTGACTCGGTGAAGTAGAGGGTGACGCGCTCGGGAGTGCCGAGACCCAGGGCGTCGCGGCAGGCGAGGGCGTAGATCGAGAGCTGGAGGCTGTCCGCCACGTCCTTCTGCGAGCTCATCCTGCCGGTCTTGTAGTCGACCACCTCGATGCCGCCCGGCGGGAGGCGATCGATGCGGTCAATGGAGCCGGTGACGAGCACCGGCGGCGCGCCGGACGGATCCTCGATCACCAGCTCGAACGGCAGCTCCTCGGCGATCGCCTCGGCCAGAGTGCTGACCTCGCCCGCCCAGAAGTTCTCCAGCAGTGTGTCGACGCGGCGCTCGTACGCCTCCTCGGTGGTGCGGTCCGCGAAGCCGGTGGGCGTCCAGTGCTGGCGGAAGAGTCGCTCGAGGTCGGCGCGCGTCGGAGGCGGCTCGCCACGCGCAACTCGCTCGCGCCGTTCCCGGGTGAAGGCCTCGAACGCGGCGTGGGCCGTACTGCCGAAGGTGAGCGCGCCCACCGGCCGGGAAGGCTCCGGGATGCGGTACACGTACTTGAACGCGTAGCGCGTCGGGCAGATGGCGTACGCGTCGAAGGCGGAGTAGCTGAACCGCTCCGGCAGGGGCACCACCTGCAGCAGGTTCATCCCCGCGCCGACGTCGACCGCGACGTCGCGCAGCGTCAACGGATCGAGCCCCGCCGCCCGAGCCGAGTCGCTGTCGAGGACGGCCCGCTCCCCCACCGCCACCAGCTCCGCCTCGAGCGCCTCGCGAGCGGCGGCCGATTCGGGGTCCGCGGGGCTCGTGCCCTCCAGCAGGCCCACAAGCTCGGCGGCGCGCAGCCGCAGGGCGAGTCGCCGCTCGCGACGGCTGGGCAGCGCCACGATCCGGCGCGCCAGCTTCAGGGCGTCATCGGTTCCATCGGTCTCACCTGCCGACCCGGCGGGCGCCCACGAATTGGCCCGGTCGATGACCTCGATCTCGAGGGTCGCATCCGCGAGGATCTCGTTGACGAAGCGCGACGCTGTCTTCTCCGCGGTCGGCCCTCCGTGGGTGGTGAGCATCAGCGACTCCTGGGCGCGGGTCATCGCCACGTACAGGAGTCGGCGCTCCTCCTCGGCATGCAGGTCGTCGCCGGCGATCGGCTCGTGCAGGAGCTCGGCGGGGAAGAAGCCGCTCCATCCCTCGCGCGTGGGCCACTCGTCCTCGAGCAGCTGCGGGATGAAGACGTGCGGGAACTCGAGGCCCTTGGCCTGGTAGAGGGTCATGAGCCGGACGCCCTGCACGTCCTCGCTGAGCTCTACGCTGGTGGGCAGCTCCCCGCCGGCCTCCTGGTAGGCGTCCAGGTAGTCGACGAACCCGCCGAGGTTGCCCCTGGGATGCGCCTCCTGCCAGTCGGCGGCGAAGCGCAGGAACGAGCCGATGTTGG
>JALYXZ010000144.1 GCA_030946825.1 Chloroflexota bacterium
GTCAGCGAGCGGCCGGCGTTGATCGCGCACGACGCGGAGGTCGCGGCGATCGTCGAGCTGCCGCTGCGCCTTCTCCTCGGCGACGAGATCGTCCGCGAGGAGGAGATCCAGTTGCCGGACCTGCTGCCGCGCGCCCACGTCTACCGTCACGCGGGCGTCCGGATCTGGGGCGCCACCGCTCGGACGCTGGCAATGCTGGCCACCGTGCTCGTCGAGGCCGGTCTCGGAGAGTGACTGCGGCTGGCGCGTGGCCAGCCGGCACCAGGCGGATTGGCCTGCCTCAGCGACCCTGGGAGGTGACGCGTGCTCCGGCTAGCAGCTCGATCAGCCGGCCGTGGAGCGGCTCCGGAGCGGCGACGGTGCTGATCGTCGCTGCCCTACGGCCGCTGTCCCACCACCGGCCACCGGCGAGATCGGTGACGCGCGCGCCGGCGCGCTCGGCGATCAGCCCGGCGGCGGCCACGTCCCACAGCGAGAGGCCGCCGTTCTGGACGAATGCGTCGAAGCGCCCCGCAGCCACGTACGCCAGGGAGAGCGCAGCGCTGCCCATCCGGCGCGGGATGCGGACCTCGCGCGCCACGCGACGCTCCTTCTCGATCCCTCCGCGCCCGATCACCGTCAGGCTGACCACGTAATCGGAGAGGGACTCCTTGTCGGACGCATGGGTCGTCGCTCCGTTCAGGCACGCCGGGCCGTCCGCGGTGGCGGTGAACAGGTCGCCGCGCGCGGGATCCAGGATGACGCCCAACGCGACCGAGTCGCCGACCGCCAGGCCGATGCTGACGCAGTAGTACGGGATCCCGTTCGCATAGTTGACCGTGCCATCCAGCGGGTCGATGACCCACGTACGGTCGCTCCGTCCGCCGGCGTCGCCGCGATGCCGACCGGACTCCTCGGCGAGGATGCCGTCGCCGGGGTACCGTTCCCGGATCGCCTCCAGGATCAGCGCCTCGCTGCGGAAGTCGACATCGGTCACCACGTCGCGGGCGCTCTTGTAGTCGATCCGCTGGACACGCTCGTAGGAGTCGGTGAGCAGCGTGCCGGCGCGCCTCGCAACCCCAACGGCGAACTCCAGCTCGTCGGCCCACGCGTCGCTCACCGCCTGATGCTAGGCGAAATCGGTCGCCGGGCCGCGGCGCAGTGCGCGCAACAGATCGCAGCGAGCGCAACGCGTCGCAGCGTGCACCCGGACGCGGCACGTGGAGTGCGACTGCCGCCGCGGCGGGCTAGGCTAGCCCCGCATGCCACAGCTCCACCTTCACGCCGAGCCGGGCGACTACGCACCCCTCGTCCTGCTGCCCGGGGATCCGAACCGTGCCCGGACCATCGCGGAGCGGTTCGACGGCGGCCCCGGCGCGGTGCGCGAAGTCAACACCAACCGAGGGCTGCTCGGCTTCACCGGGACGTACGGCGGGGCGCCGGTGAGCGTCCAGACCACGGGGATGGGGACGCCGAGCATGAGCATCGTGGTGGAAGAGCTGCTGCGGCTGGGCGCCACCCAGCTGATCAGGGTCGGAACCGCCGGCGGAATCGCCCCGGGCCTGCGGACCGGAGACCTGGTGGTCGCCACCTCGGCGGCACCCCTTGACGGCGCGACCCGCACCTACCTGCACGGCGATGCCTACGCCCCGACCGCCAACTTCGCGCTGACACATGCGCTCTACCACGCTGCGCACGAGGCGGGAATCACCCCGTGGGTGGGGCAGGTGGCATCGGTCGACGTGTTCTACAACCCGGACCCCGACTATGCGCAGAAGTGGCGCCAGCGCGGCATTTTGGCCTTCGAGATGGAGGCGGCGGCGCTCTTCCTGCTCGCGGCTCGTGCCGGTGTCCAGGCCGGCTGCCTGCTGACGGTCAGTGATGTCCTGTCCGAGGAGGTGACCTCGGAGGAGTCATATCTCCCGGCCGAGCGGCTGGCCGCCGCGGTGGACCTGATGATCGAGGTGGCGCTCGGGGCCGCCCGCGGGCTGCAGGAGGGCGCTCGGCAGCCATCTGACTGAATGTGCGCCGGGCGGGGTTAGAATCGGGCAACGACTCCACACCGAGGCCGCAACTGCAGATGACCGACACGCTGACCCGTGGCGCAGCCAACCAGGCGGGCGCGATCATCAACCCCAACGCCGCCGCCGAGGCGCAGGACTTCCTGCCGCTGCAGGGGATCGACCACATCGAGTTCTGGGTCGGCAACGCCAAGCAGGCCGCCGCCTACTACCGCGTGTTGTGGGGATTCACGCCGGTCGCCTATGCCGGCCTGGAGACCGGCGTCCGAGATCGTTCCAGCTACGTGATGGCGCAAAACGACATTCGCCTGGTGCTCACCGCCCCGCTCACCCCCGAAGGCGAGATCGCCGAGCACGTCCGCAAGCACGGCGACGGCGTCCACGACATCGCCTTCGCGGTCAGCGACGTCACCTCGGCCTGGGAGGAGACGACGCGGCGCGGCGCCCGCTCCTACCTGGAGCCGACGGAGATCGCCGGCAAGAAGGGGACGCTGCGCCGCAGCGCGATCCATACCTACGGCGAGGTCGTCCATTCCTTCGTCGACCGATCCGACTATCACGGGACGTTCGCGCCCGGCTACCACCGCGTCAGCCGTCCCGCAGCGACGGCCACGGGTCAGACGCTGATCGAGGTCGACCACTGCGTCGGCAATGTCGCCCTGGGCGACATGAATCGGTTCGTCGACTTCTACCGTGACGTGCTCGGCTTCAGCCAGCTGATCCATTACGACGACAAGGTGATCCACACCGACTACTCCGCGCTGATGAGCAAGGTGATGCAGAACGGGAACGGACGGATCAAGTTCCCGATCAACGAGCCCGCGAGCGGAAAGAAGAAGAGCCAGATCCAGGAGTTCCTCGACTGGTATCTCGACGAGGGGACGCAACACATCGCCCTGCGCACCACGGACATCGTGGGCACTGTTCGCGCGCTGCGCGAGCGCGGCGTGGAGTTCCTCGGCATGCCGCACGAGTACTACGCCGAGCTCCCGGCCCGTGTCGGAGACGTCGGCATCGCGATGGACGTGCTCGAGGAGCTGAGCATCGAGGCCGACCGGGACGAGGAGGGCTACCTGCTCCAGATCTTCACCAAGCCGGTGCAGGATCGACCGACCTTCTTCTTCGAGATCATCGAGCGTCACGGCTCGCGGGGCTTTGGGGTGGGCAACTTCAAGGCGCTGTTCGAAGCGATCGAGCGCGAGCAGGCCAAGCGCGGCAACCTCTAGACCGCCGGGGCGACTCCAGACCGCCGGGGCGACTCCAGACGGCGACTCCAGACCGCCGGGCGACCCGCTCCGGCTCGCCCCGCGTGACGCAGGGCGTGATGGTCGCAGGCGCAGCGGCTCAGCGCCAGCCGAGCTCCGGCGCGACGTGCCGCAGCACGCTCTCGATCACGTGGGCGTTGTACTCGACGCCAAGCTGATTGGGAATCGTGAGGAGCAAGGTGTCCGCGGCGGCTATGGCGCTGTCCTGCCGCAGCTGCTCCACGAGAGCCGCGGGCTCCGCGGAGTAGGTGCGCCCGAACACCGCGCGCGTGGTCTCGTCGAGATGGCCGATGTGGTCGCGATCCTCATGGCCGCGGCCGAAGTAGGCAATATCGCGATCATCGACCAGCGGGAAGATGCTGCGGCTCACCGAGACACGCGGCTCGCGCCGGTGGCCCGCCTCACGCCACGCCCGG
>JALYXZ010000150.1 GCA_030946825.1 Chloroflexota bacterium
AGGTCGTGGCGCTCGTCGACCGCAACGCCGTCGACCGACACGATCACGTCGCCATCCTTGAGGCCGGCGCTCGAGGCGGGCGATCCGGCAACCACAGCCGAGCTGGCACCGTTCGCCGGCGCCTGGATCCACGCCCCGTGGTCGATGGACAGCTTGTTCTGGGCCGCGATCGCCTTGGTCACCGGCTGGTAGTAGACACCGATCCAAGGGCGCGTCAGCGGTTTGCCGGCCAGTGCCTGGCGCATGATCGGCTTGGCGATGTCAACCGGGATGGCGAAGCCGATCCCCTGGGCGCTGCTGGCGACCGCGGTGTTGATGCCGATCACCTGTCCGGAGCTGTTGAGCAACGGGCCGCCGGAGTTGCCGGGGTTGATTGCCGCATCGGTCTGGATCAGGTTGTTCAGCTGCTCCGAGCTCGACTGCGTGGTGTCACCGGCGCGGATCTGACGGCCGAGCCCCGAGACCACGCCGGTGGTGATGGTGTTCGCATAGCTGCCCAGCGGGTCTCCGATGGCGATCGCCAGCTGCCCGGGAACGAGATTCGAGCTGGCGCCGAGGGGCGCCGATGGAAGGCCGGTGGCGTCGATCTTGACGATCGCCAGGTCGGTCAACGGATCGGTCCCGTACACCTTCCCGGTGAAGGTGCGCGTGTCGTTGAGAACGACGCGGATCGAGGTCGCCCCGCTGACGACGTGCTTATTGGTGAGGATCCAGCCGTTTGCATCGAAGATGAAGCCTGAGCCGACCCCGGATCCCGAGGCCCCGCTGGACTGAATGACGACCACCGCCGGCGACACCTTCTGGGCCGCGGCGGTGACCGCCGAGGACTCGTCGATCCGAACATCGCTGACGACCGCCCCCGAGCTGGTGCCGATGGTGGCGACCGCACCGTTCCGCGGTGCGAGAAGGTTGGTGACCGCGATCGCGCTCAGCGCGCCGGAGAGCAGGCCGACCAGCAGAGCGATGGTGATGATCGCCGCCCAGCTGCGGGGCGCGGGTGCACGGCGCGCCACCTGGGCGCGGTCTGTCGGCGAGTCGGCCCGCTCAGGGACCGTGTGGTAATCGGGGGAGGATTCGGCCATGCCTGAACGATGTCTCCGGCTTCTTATCTGATTCTGAGAACCCACCCGGCCCGCGAACGCCGAGCTTCCGACAATGCGACGCGCTCTCCCAGGCGCATTGTGCCCCCTATTCGGGTCCGCTGCCGTCCGGCCAACAAGAACCCATGGTCACCCCCACGCAGGGGGACCTCCCGGCTACTGACCCTGCTCGCGCCGGCGCCTAGGGTTGATCGGTATCCAGCCGAGGAGACCGATCACCATGCTGCACCGCCTCAGCCCCGCCCGCCCACGCAACGCCCTGGCTCGTGCCGCCGCGCTGGGAGGCAGCGCGCTGGCGGCCGCCGCGATGATCGCCATCACCGCTGTCCCAGCGACCGGCTGGAACCAGTCGTCCGCGGAGGCGACCCTGTGGCAGCTGATGAACGGCGACCGCGCGAACAACGGGCGCCAGCTGGTGCAGCAGCAGAGCACCCTCATCGGGCTGGCCCGCTGGCGCAGCCGCGACATGGTCCAGCGCAACTACTTCGACCACACCGTGGCGGGCACCGGCTACCAGGTCTACCACTGGTACGACATGAACGGCCTCTCGTACGTGTGGGGTGGTGAGAACATCGGCTGGAACTCCGGCTACTCCGATGGCGACTCGCCGGTGGCCATCAACCAGGGCTTCATGAACTCGGCGAGCCACCGCGCGAACATCCTGCAGCCGACCTGGACCCACGCCGGCATCGGAGCTTTCGCCGCCGACAACGTCAGCTTCCTGGGCGCCACCCGCAGCCCGCGGATGTACACGCAGCTCTTCATGCAGGCGCGCAACGCCGCTCCGCCGCCGCCTCCGGTTCCGGCTCCCCAGCCTGTTCCTGCCCCGGCTCCGCCGCCGCCGGCAGCCAACGTCCCCGCTCCGCCACCGGCCGCCGCGCCGCCGGCATCGGTCCGTGCGCCGAGGGCGGCCGCCAGGAAGACCCCTGCGCGACTGACGGTGGCGGCTCCGGTTCGCCCCAGCGCCGGGCATCGGATCGAAGGCGACGGCCTGCTGGTCAGCGCCACGCTGAGTCCGCTGCGCGACGGCCGGGTGCTGCAGTACGACACGCGCTGGACGACCGGGGCAGCCCCAGGCGGCCAGTTCGCGTTCCGCGTCGATCCGCCGGCGCCGGCCGACGGAGGCATGATCGACACGATCCTCGGCTCCCTGCTCAGCTTCGTGCTGGGCTGACGTCGGGGCCCGGTCGGCAGCCATCGGTCAGCCGTCAGCCATCGGCGAGCCGGCAGCGGCTATCCTTCGACCGGTGACCGTCATCCTCGAGGCCCGCGACCTCGTCAAGCGCTACCCGGTTGGCGAGCGGTCGGTGGAAGCGCTGCGGGGCGTCTCACTCTCCGTCGCTCAGGGCGAATTCGTCGCGATCATGGGTGCGTCCGGATCGGGGAAGTCCACGATGCTGCAGCTGCTCGGCGGCCTCGAGCCGCCAACGAGCGGCCAGGTGGTGATCGACGGAATCAACGTCAGCCAGCTCGATGATGAGGCAGCCACGCTGGTGCGCCGCCGAAAGACCGGGTTCGTCTTCCAGTTCTTCAACCTCATCCCACTCCTGTCGGTGCGGGAAAACGTCGCACTGCCGTTCATGATCGCCGGCGACGCCGCAACCGCCCACCGCGGGCGCGTCGATGAGCTGCTGCAGACCGTCGGGCTCGCCGGCAAGGGTGACCAGCGCCCCGACCAGCTCTCGGCCGGCGAGCAGCAGCGCGTGGCTCTCGCCCGCGCGCTCGCCACCAACCCCGCGATCCTGCTCGCCGACGAGCCAACCGGGAACCTCGACTTCACGACCGGGACCGAGATCCTCCAGTTGCTGTCGGATTCCTGCGACCGCCTGGGGCAGACGATCGTGCTGGTTACTCACGAAGCGCGCGCGGCGGCCTACGCTGACCGGGTGTTGGTCGTGCGTGACGGTGAGATCCGAGACGAGGTGGTGCTCGGCCGGCGGCACGACCATGATCCCGGCACGCTCATCGCCCGCCTGGCAGGGCTGGGCCTCTAGGCGGTGCGCTTCGGCGACCTCGCGTGGCGGGACCTGCGGGCCCGGCCGCTGCGGACGGCGCTCACGACGCTCGGCATCGTCCTCGGCGTCGCGGTCATCACCGCCAGCCTGATCGCCAATCAGGCGGCATCCGAGGCGGTCAGACGCGCGGCGGGGGAGCTCTTCGGCAGCGCGCAGCTGCGGGTCCGGGCTTTCTCCACGGTTGGTCTCACCCCCCGCGCGCTGAGCGACATCCGTCAGCTGCCGGGCGTCGTGCATGCCGCGGCAGTCAGCGAGCGGCGCCTGTCGGTGAGCACCGCCCCCGGACCGAACGAGCAGGTCTTCAGCCTCCTGGCGATCGGGGTCGACCCGACCGATGAGTCCGCCATCCGGACCTATCACCTTGCGGCCGGGCGGATGCTGTCGGCGTCCGGTGATGTGCTGGTCAATGCCGGCTGGGCTGCCGATCACGGTCTGGGCATCGGCGATGCGCTGATCCTCTCCGGCAGCCGGCCCGGCACCCCCAGGCTGCAGATCAGCGGCCTGCTCGACGACGTCGGCTTTGGCGCGCTGGCCCAGGGCGCGGTGGCGGTCATGCATCGCAGCCTGCTCAGCGACGCTTTCGAGATCCCCGCGCCGATCAGCTACGTCGACGTGCAGACCGCCGCCGGCCAGGAGGGGGTTGTGCAGCGCGGCCTCGACCAGCAGCTGACCGAGCCGTTCGTGGTTGAGACGCCGGCCGATGCGGCGCTCCAGCTCGGCAGGGCGCAGGCCAGCTTCGCGGCGATCGCGTTCCTGTTTGCCCTGATCGCGCTGGTGATCGGCGCCTTCCTGGTGGCGAACAGCCTGGCCATGACCGTCAGCGAGCGGACCCGCGGGCTGGGACTGCTGCGAGCGGCGGGCACCACCTCGCGGCAGGTGGTGGGCATCTTCGTTCGGGAGGGCCTGGCGCTCGGCGTCGGCGGAAGCGTGCTCGGCATCCTGGCCGGGATCGGGCTCGCCGCCGCGACGATTGCGTTCCTGCGCAGCACGCGGACCCTGCTGATCGACGGGCTGCCACTCAACCCCGTCGCCCTCGCGCTGGCCGCGGTGGTGGGGATCGTCGTCACCCTCGCCGGTGCGGCGGCACCCGCGATCCAGGCGGCGCGAGTCGCGCCGCTCGATGCCCTGCGCCCGTCGCGGCAGCCGGGCCGCACGTTGTGGGGGCGGATCCGCTGGCTCCTGCTCGTGGAGCTGGCGGTGGCCGGAATCGGCGTGCTGCTGTATCCATTCGATCGGGGCGGGGCACCGGCGCTGGTGGCGCTTATCTCCCTTGCGTTGCTGGTCGGGAGCGCGCTGGGTGCGGCGTTCGTGGTCGAGCCCCTCGGCCGAATCATCGGACGTCCGTTCGAGTGGTTCTTCGGCGCTGAGGGCCTGTTGGGTCGGGCGAACCTGGGCAGGGATCGGGCTCGGACCGGGCTGACGGTCGGCGCGCTGATGATCGCCCTGTCAGCGCTCGTGGCGCTCGGGACGGTCAGCCAGAGCGCGCGCGCCACCGCGGACCGCTGGGTCGACTCCATCCTTCCCGGCGGCTACGCGATCCGTCTGCCGAGCGCACAGCCGATCGACTCCCTCAGACCAACCTTCGAGGCCGCCAGCGGGACCCGGGTCGCCAGCCCGATCTCACAGTTTCCGGGCGTGCTGCGCGCCGGGGGGAGCCAGCGAGCGGTCGACCTGGCGGGGATCGACCCCGTGGTGTTCCGCGACGCCGGCGCGCTGCTCTTCGTGGCCGGCGATCGTGGAGCAGGGCTCCAGGCGATGCAGTCGGGCGGGGCGGTGCTGATCCCGGAGGCACTCGCCCGTCGAGAGCGACTCGGGCTCGGAGCGCAGATTGCGCTCGCAACCCCCGGCCACCCGAGCCAGGCGTTCACGGTTCGCGGCGTGATCGCCTACAGCCTGCCCGGCCAGAGCGCAGATGGCGCGATCCTGATGAGCCTCGCGGATGCCCGTCAGCAGTTCAGCGCCACGGATGCCGCGCTGTGGGCCATGATCCGCCAGCCGAGCGTCACCGAGTCCGCCTTCCGCGCCTCCGTGGCAGATACCGCGCGATCACTCGCCGCCGAGCCGATCAGCGCGCGTGACCTGTCGGCCGACCTGAGCCGCTCGCTGGATCGGCTGATCGGCCTCTTCAACGTGCTGTCCCTGGTCGCCGTCCTGGTCGCGGCAGCAGGCATCGTCAACGCGCTCAGCCTCGGAGTCGTGGAGCGCTCCCGGGAGATCGCGATCCTGCGAGCGCACGGTATGACGACGTCCCAGGTCCAGGCGATGGTCGTCAGCGAGGCAGCCATCATGGGCATGCTGAGCAGCATCCTGGCCATCGGCGCCGGCCTGCTGGTCGCCTGGGTGATGGTAAGCGCCGGCCTGGGAGGGGGGGGCGTTCTGCTGGCCGTCTCATGGCCGCTGCTGATCAGCGTGGTGCTGCTGGGGACCGGCGTTGCGGCCCTGGCGGGCATCTATCCGGCTAGGCTCGCCGCGCGCCAGCCGATCGTCCGCAGCATCATGCACTTCGAGTAACGCGCCCCCGTCCCCTCGCACCGTCGCGGCCGACGGCCTCGGCGACCGATTGACGATCGATCGGCCAATCGCCGGCCAGGGGTCCGGGGTACCGATCAGCCAAACGGGCCATTCACCGGGCGAGGCGTGAGGCCGTAGATTTCCGGGCGCCGCCGGCCTCTGCCCGCCGGCGGCCGTTCACACACCGAGGACCGATATGCGTCCCGTGCTCTCGCTTCTGGTCGGTTTCGCGATCTCCGTCGTGGGTCTGATCGTGGTACTGGGTTCCGCGCTCGACATGGTCGGGGTGCTGCTCATCGCAGCGGGCGTCATCGTGGCGCTGCTCGGCGTGCGCACCAGCCCGGAGTCGCGCAGCCGCTGACCGCGCCCCGAATTGGCCGCCGCTAGGGCTCCTTCTGCGCGCTGCCGAACACGGTCAGCACGAAGAACGCCTGCGCCAGCGCGAAGATGAGCAGCAGGACCAATGCACGACGCCCCCGCAGACGGGCCGCCAGCTCCGGGAACGCCGAGATGCCGAGCAGCGCGAAGCGAGGCGCCGAATACACCGTGCCGGCGAGCATGGTCATCGCCACCTCGACGAAGGAATAGCTGCCCAGCTCGAGATCGCGGAGCGCGGACAGTGCCGCCGCGCACAGGATCAGCACCGCGAACGCGAGTCGCGTGATCTTCACCGGATCGGGATGACGGATCACCAGGGCGACGGCCGCGAATCCACGGTCCGGCGACCATCCGACCGACTCGTGCAGCCAGCTCAGCGGGTCACCGGTCAACTGCCAGACGAAGAGCGACCAGGCGCCCAGGCCGGCGGCCACGCCGAGAGCCAGACCGACGCCGCGTCGCGGCCGTCCGCGCCACAGCTCCACGGCGGCGGGCGCCAGCAGCGCGAGTCCCGCTGAGCGCGTGAAGGCCGCTGCCGCGGCCAGGATCGGCCTCTCCAGCGGTGCCCGCCAGGCGAAGACCAGGGCGATCAGCAGCAGGAACAGCGACTCGGAGTAGGCCATCGAGAAGACGTAGGCGGCGGGACAAAAGGCGAGGAGCGCCACCCCGACCAACGCGGTTCGGCCGTACCGGGCGGCGAAGACCCGATACAGGACCACGATCGCGACCACGAACAAGATGTTGGCCAGCACCGCGGCCACGACCGGCATCGGGATGAATCCAAGCGACCCGAGCCGGATCGTCATCGGCCAGCCCGGGAAGAACGCGAAGTCATGCTGCGGCCCGTTCGTGCCGTAGCCGATCGGGCGCGCGTGGTAGCCGAGCTGCGCGACCTCGAGGTACCAGCCGCCGTCCCAGGTCACGAATCGCTTCAGCACGGGCGTGGCGGATGGGAAGAGGGCGATCAGGCCGATCGAGTAGACGCGCGAGACGACCCCGATCGCCAGCGGCAGGACCCACCATCTGGTCATCGTTCCCCTCGAGCTGCGCCGGTCGTTCAGCTGCTAACCATAGCGGGGGTCCCCC
>JALYXZ010000156.1 GCA_030946825.1 Chloroflexota bacterium
GGGCGGCGTCGGTGCGGAGATCAAGGCTGCCGGCGGCCCGCCGAGTCCGGAGCTCATGGGCCGCATGCACGCGGTCCAGGAGAAGCTGCGAACGATCGGCCTCGTCGACCTGGTGCTGTTGACAGTCGCCGTGGCGACCATGGCCACCGCGCGCTACATCTGAGAGCCTGTAGCCGAGACTCGCCCGCGGAGAAGCCTCGATCTGCTCGTTCCACCGGCAAGGAGCAGCCTGGCTGCTCCAGCTCGGAGATCCCGTGTCCAAGCTGTTGATCGTTGCCCTGTCTTTCGGCGCCTTCACCCTCGTCGCCACGGGGATCGGAATCGCCCGGCGCTTGCCCTACCAGTTCGGCGGTACCGGCGACCCGCACAGCGTGGGCGCGGATGCCTTCCTGCACGGCACGGGAGTCTCCGCGCCGCTCGTCTTCGTGGTCGTCATCATCGTGTTGGCGTGGGTGGCTGGTCGGCGCAGCTGGGTCAGCATCGCCGCGGCCGGGGTCGTCGCGCCCCTCGGCATGGTCGGCATCATCGCCGGTCTCCTGGAGCCGGCGCTGCGCACCCTCGATCCGCTCGTTACGCCGATCGCCGTGCTCGGTATCGGTCTGGCAGTCCTTCTGGTGGTGAGCGCAGTGCGCGTGGCCCTCACCGGCATCGGGAACAGGCGCTCGACCGGCTAGCGCTGCGCCTTCGGCTCAAGCCCGACACGATCGCTGCCCGGCGTCCGCTGCGGCTCTCAGGGCGTCGGCGATCCCGACCCCGGCCCCAACCCGAACCCGAACCATCCCGCGATCGTGGTCCCGAACAGAATGGCGGTCAGCAGCGTCACGAACGCGGTCAACGCCCAGGCCACCACGTTGAGCCAGAAGGGATTCACGTAGCGGCCCATGATCCGCGGGTTGTTCACCAAGCGCAGCATGAAGACCAGGATGATCGGCAGCAGGATGCCGTTCAGGTTCTGGCTGATGAGGATGACGCCGATCAGCGGCAATCCCGGGACGAGGACCACCACCGCACCGATGACGATCAGCGCGGTGTAGAGGCCCATGAACACCGGCGCCTCGTGGAACTTGCGCGAGACGCCCGACTCCCAGCCAAAGGACTCGCAGACCGTATAGCTGGTGGTCAGCGGCATGACCGTGGCGGCCAGCACCGACGCCCCGAACAGTCCGAACGCGAAGAGTGCCTCTGCGAACTGCCCCGCCATCGGGGCCAGTGCCCTGGCTGCCTCCGCCGCGGTGTTGAGGATCACGCCGTGCCCAAAGAGAGTGACCGCGGTGACGATCACGATGAACAGCGCGATGACGTTGGTCCACACCGCACCGATGATCGCGTCGGCGCGCTCCAGTCCCAGCTCCTCGGGGCCGAGCCCCTTATCGGCCACGGATGACTGAAGGTAGAAGAACATGTATGGCGTCACGGTGGTGCCGATGGTGGCGATGGTTAGCAGCAGCACGTCCGGCTGGAGAGAGAGGCTGGGGCTGATCAGCGCGTGGCCGACCGCGCCCCAGTTGGGGCCCGCCACGAAGGCGCTGACGACGTAGGCGCCAAAGACGACCGCCACCGACAGAAAGACGCGCTCCACGACGCGATAGGAGGCGAAGACCACCAGGGCCCAGATCCCCGCTGCCACGACCGGGACGGTCACGAAGCGGGGGATGCCGAAGATCTCGAGGGCCGCCGCCGCGCCGGCGAACTCGGCGATGATGTTCGCCCCGTTCGCAAGCAGCAGGACGACCATGGCGAAGAGCGTCCATCGGATCCCGAAATCATCGCGGATCAGGTCGCCAAGCCCCTGCCCGGAGACGGCGCCCATCCGGGCGGCCATCTCGAGCACGATGACCAGCATCACGGTCGTGACCGGCAGGATCCACAGCAGGCTGAACCCGGTCTGTGCGCCCAGGACGCTGTAGGTCGTGATGCCGCCGGCGTCATTGCCCGCGAGACCGGCGATCAGACCCGGTCCCATCACTCCCAGGAAGGCCAGGATGCCGGACCGGTGGACACGGAAGTTGGGCAGGCGCTCGCGCACTGAGCGCTGGGCATGACGGACCGAACGCGGAACCGTCAGGCCCTTCATCGGATCGTCACCGCTCCGCGTGCCCCGGCTCCTCGGCCGGCTCGAAGAGCTCGGGAAGCCGCTTGCGCCAGCCCTCCCCCAAGGCGCGCTCGAATGCGTCATCGACGGTCACCACGCCCTGGATGCGGCCCTCGGCGTCGACCACCGGCAGCGCCAGCAGGTTGTAGCGGGCGATCGCGGCCGCGACCTCGTCCGCGTGCGCGTCGATGCGCACCGAGATCGGCTCCGGGCGCATGAAGCTCGCCACCGGAGTCTCGGGCCTCGCGATGATCAGGCCACGCAGGGTCACCGTCCCGAGCAGTCGCTCGTCGCCGTCGATCACGTACAGGTAGTAGGCGTGATCTGCGTCCGGCGCCAGCTCTCGGAGGTGGTCGATGACCTGCTGCGCCGTCTCGGCCGGTGAGACGGTCATGAACTCGGTGGTCATCAGCCCGCCGGCGGTCTCCTCCGGGTAGGCGAGCAGCTCCCGGACCTCGTCGGCATCATCGGCCTCCATCAGGCCGAGCAGCTCGCGCTGGCGGTCACGAGAAAGGTCGGCCATCAGGTCGGCCGCGTCATCGGGACCCATCTCCTCCAGGATGTCGGCCGCCTTCTCGGGCGGCAGCGCCTCGAGCACGTCGACCTGGTCCTCGGCCGAGAGTTCTTCCATCACCTCCGCCGCCCGCTCGTCGTCGAATGCCGCCAGGATGCCGGTCCGGTCACGAGGCGCCAGCTGCTCGACGATATGGGCCACGTCGGCGGGGTGCAGGGTAGAGAGCGCCTGGTGGGGAACACGCAGCTTCAATGAGCTGACGCTCGACTCGACCGGGTCGACCTCCTCCCACTCGATGTAGTTCTCGACCTCCAGGCCCATCGCCCTGGCCAACCGCTCTCCGGGACCGGACAGGCCGAGGCGCCGCAGGATGCCTGCGAGTCCGACGTCGACCGCCACCAGCCGCAGCCTGCCGCGGACCGGCGCCAGCTGGATGTCATTGACCCGCACGATCTTGCGGTCCTCGACGTCGACGATCTGCTTGTCCTGGAGGTCCATCCAGAGGCGAATCTCGTTCGGCCGCTGCCGGAAGCTGGTGATGTCGATGCTCGAGGTGCGCAGTTGGGCGCCACCGGTGTCGATCGACTCCACGGCCGACCATGGCAGGAAGATCTCGCGGCGTCCGGCGACGCGGACGACCAAGCCGGTGACCGGCGGGTAGCGCTCGCCAAGGGCCACGATCAGGTCGCGGACCTTGCCGAAGGGCTCGCCCGCGCGGTCGAGCACCGGCTTGCCGATGAGCTGGCTGAGGAAAAGCATCGACCACCTCGCTGGCGCGTCCGAGCGGGTGGTCGTGGAGGTCGCGTTCGGGCCGCGGCCGAGATGTGCCCGGCCTAGGCGCTCAACCTCCGCGTCGAAACCGCGCGGGCGCGTGCGTCGCTTTGCTGACGTCCACTACTGGGTCCGGCGTCCACGTTGGTTCGGAAAATCCCCGGATACGAGCTCAGCCGGCGCCGGCTCCACGGCCGGCGGGCCGGGCCGAGCGCCGGGGCTATTCTAGCCACCCGGCTTCGCCTTGGCGCGCGCTCGGTGGCGCGCCACCTTTGCCTGGTTGCCGCAGGTCCGCATGTCGCACCATCGGCGCCGACCGGTCGGGGATCGATCGACGAACAGGTACCGACAACCGGGGTTGGCACACACCCGCAGCCGATTCGGCGCGTCGGCAAGGAAGTGGGCCAGCGAGCTGGCGATGGCCGCCGCGGCCTGGTCGAGCCGATCGCCAACCTGCGCCACGGTGTACCGCGTCCCGTCGTCGTCGAGCCGCAGCTGGTGGTAGTGGAGACCGGTCCGCAGGATGGTGTTCAGCTCCCGCAGCTGATCCTGGGTCGGGGTCTGCGCTGCGCTCACCCGTCGCGCGATGTCGTGAAGCACGGTGCGCAGATGGCGGAAGTGCGACATCCGTTTCTCGGTCTCGCTGGCGTCCCGGCGCAGGCGGGAAGCCTCCGCCGCCCTGGCACGCTCGCTGATCAGCTGATGCCGGCGCAGCCATGCCAGCAACTCGTCGGGAGTCGGGATCGAGTCGTCCGGCTCGCCGCGCGTGTACTCCAGCGTGTTGGCGAACTCCATGAAGAGCTCGTCGGAGGTATCGGGCTCGGCGGGAACATCGAGCTGTGCGTTCATCTTGGTAACCATTATAGGGCGCTTGACAAGTTACCAGCCAGTGAGTAGGATACCGATGTAACCGGTAAACAGGCCACAGAGAGTTACGTGATAGGAAGAAGGCGTTTGGATGGAGCTCTTGATCGCAATCGGTCTGGTCGTTCTGTTCGATGTTGCGGCCGTCCAATGGGGCGCCGATAGCCGTTCGCTGTAGGGGGATGCCGACGACCCTCCGCGGGCGCGACCCGCGCGGCGTACACGCCGTCGAAGAGAGACGTCCGGAAGGAGAAATGATGATGAGCGGTGAGAACTACTTCGAGCTACTGGCGCGCCTGCGACAGGAGGAGCTGCTGGACGAGGCACGGCGCCGGCGCCTCTCGACGCCGAACCAGCGCGGGGCGCGGGTCTTCCGGTTGGCGCTGCCCCGCATCGCTCGTCGGTCGCGCTGACCCAGCCGCCATAAGGCTGCCTCGAATGGCCCGACCCGCATTGGGCAGGGCCGTTTGTGCTGCATCTCTAGAATTGGCGACCACATGCCACGACCCAGAGCCGCGCCGCGCACCGATGATGCCGTGATCGGCAACAGCGACCTGGCCCGGACCTTCTCGGAGATCGCCGATATGCTCGACATCCTGGGCGAGGTTGTCTACAAGGCAGTCGCGTACCGTCGCGTGGCCGATGCGGTCGAGCGCTACCCGGACGATGTGGCCGCCCTCTTCCGGCGCGGAACCCCGCCGAAGATCCCCGGAGCCGGCGACGCGCTGTCGGCCAAGCTCGCCGAGCTGGCCGAAACGGGTCACCTTGGCTATCACGAGCGGCTCCGCGCACAGGTCCCGTCCGGGATGCTGGAGATGCTGCAGGTCCCGGGGGTCGGGCCGCGCACCGTCCGGCTGCTTCACGCCGCGCTGGGAATCAGCTCGCTCGACGAGCTGCGGCTCGCCGCCGAGCAGGGGCAGCTGCGCGGGGTGAAGGGGCTGTCGGCACGCACCGAGCAGAACGTCCTGGCCGGTATCACGCGGATTGCGCAGCGAAGCACGCGTCTGCTGCTGCACGACGCCGACCGGTTGGTACAGGACATCATCGACGCGCTTCGCGACGTCTCGGGCGTCCGCCGCCTGGAGGCGGCCGGGTCGCTGCGTCGCCGCCGCGCGACGATCGGCGATCTCGACCTGCTTGCGGCGGTCGACGATCCGGGGCCGCTGATGGGTGCCCTCGACAGTCTGCCACAGGTCGACCATGTCCTGGCGGCAGGCACCGACAAGTCGAGCATCGTCCTTCGGGACGGCGGCCCGCAGGTCGACCTGATGGTCTGCCCGCCGGCCGCCTGGGGCAGCCACCTGGTGCACTTCACCGGCAGTCGAGATCACAACGTCGCGCTGCGCGGCCGCGCGCTCGATCGAGGGCTGTCCCTCTCGGAGAAGGGGTTCAAGGTGGTCGACACCGGCGAGCTGCTGCTCGCCCCGACCGAGGTCGAGGTGTACGAGCGGCTGGAGCTCGCCTGGGTGCCACCCGAGCTGCGGGAGGACGAGGGGGAGATCGCCGCGGCCGCCGAGAATCGACTCCCGCGCCTGGTGGAGCGCGGCGATGTCCGCGGTGACACCCACACCCATTCGAGCTGGACCGATGGCGTCGACAGCATCGAGGCGATGGCCCGCGCCTCACGCGGCCGCGGGGCGGAGTACATGGTGCTCACCGATCACTCGCCATCGTTGGGCATCGCCAAGGGGCTCAGCGCCGAGCTGGTCGCTGCCCAGGCGAAGGAGATCGGACGCCTCAACGTCGAGCTGGCGCCGTTCCGGATCCTGCACGGCACCGAGCTCGAGATCCGCGCCGACGGTACTCTCGACTACCCCGACGAGATGCTCGCTACCTTCGACGTGGTGATCGCCAGCCTGCACACCGGCCGCGGCCAGCCGGGCGAGCAGCTTACCCGGCGCGCGCTGGGCGCGATCGGGAACCGGCATGTCGACGTGCTCGCACATCCATCCGGCAAAATCGTCAACGTCCGCGATCCGCTGCCACTCGATTGGCCGCGGGTGTTCGCGGCGGCGGCCGAGAGCGGAACGCTCCTCGAGATCAACGGCAGCCCGCGGATGGACCTCGACGAATCGCTCGCACGCGCGGCGGCCCAGGCCGGCGCACGGCTCACGGTGGCGAGCGATGCGCATCGGACCGAGGAGCTCGAGTACCTCGACTATGCGGTCTCGATCGCCCGCCGGGCCTGGCTCGAGCCGGACCAGGTGGCGGGCACGCGGTCCGCCGACGGGCTGCTGGCGCTGATCGGATGATTGCGCGCCTTTTCCGGGACAAGCGGGCGGAGGCGATCCTGCGTCGAATCGACCGCCCGGAGGCGGTGGCCCTGGCGGTCGGGCTTGCCCTGCTGACCGCGGTCGGCTGGCTGGTGACCCCGCTCGGCCTGGCCGTGGTGATCGCCTTCCAGCTGGGCATCGGCGGCTTTGCGGCGGCGTACCTCATCGGTCCGTCCCGGCCGGGACTCGGATATTCGCGCTACGCGACGCTGGCACTCGCCGCGATGGCGATCACCCTCGGCGGACGGCTGATTCCGGGCGGCGTATCCCTGCTCCTGGTTCCGATCGTCGCCATCCTGCTGTGGTCGGTGCTGTGGCTCGAGCTGCGCGCCTCGCGGGAGATCGGCTCAAAGACGGCACTCGACCTCGCGCTGGTCGCCATCGTGTTCGCCGGTGCGGCCGGCATCTACCGCCTCTTTGGCGAGCACGTGTGGCCGCCGCCTGTGGTCCTCGTCCTGCTCATGACGCTGCCCCTCACCCTGCGCTCCGCCGAGTCGCGCGCAGGCTCGGGGGCGCATGCGGTCGGTCAGGGCCTGCTGCACCTAGGGGCGGTCGCCCAGGTGGGCGCGGCGCTGAGCCTCCTTCGACTGCCGGGGGTGGTTGGCCCAGCGGTGCTGGCGCTCGCGTTCTACTCGTGGGCCGGCGCGGCCGACGCGCTGCAGGGTGGCTCGTCCGGACGGGCGGTGGCGCTGGAATTCGGTTTGCTTGCGGTGTTGGGCGTGGCCGTCGCGCTCGTGTTCCACGGCACGTAGGGGTCGCTGCGCCGCGCGTTGACCCGCTCACCGCAGCGCGTTGACACCTCTGGTGGCCGGTGATACAACAAGGCGCCCCGGCGCCGGAATCCGCGCGCCGGCTTCCTCGCGCTTCCCCCCTTCGCCGACAGCGCCTGATGAGGACGTGGTCGACATGACGATCCAGGACACCGACACCAACCGGCAGCGACGCCTCGCCGAGACCGCGATCTCACACGCCACCCGCGGCGAATGGGACGCGGCGGTCGAGGCGAACCGCGAGCTTCTCGAGGTCGGCGCCGATACCGATGCGTTCAATCGCCTGGGCAAGGCGCTGGCCGAGCTGGGCCGGCACGCGGAGGCGCTCGAGGCCTACGAGCAGGCGCTGGTCCGCGACGCGACCAATCGCATCGCCGAGCGCAACGTCCAGCGGCTGCGCGTGCTGCTGGCCGGCGAGCAGCCGGCCCAGAAGACCCTGGCCGGGGACGGACGGACCGAGAAGGCATCGGCCTCGAGCTTCATCGAAGAGATGGGCAAGACCGGCCACGCTCGGCTGCTGAATCTCGGCCCGGCGCGCCAGCTGGCACCGGTCTCTCCCGGCGACGCGGTGGAACTGCGCGTGGAGGGCGACCAGCTGCTCGGATTCGTGGGCGGTCTCGAGGTGGGCCAGGTAGAGCCGCGCGTCGCCACCCGGCTGGTCAAGCTGATCAACGGCGGCAACCGATACGACGCGGCGATGACCGTCGTCACCAAGGACGAGGCGCGGATAATCATCCGGGAGGTCTTCGCCCATCCGAATAACTTCGGAAAGGTGTCGTTTCCCGGCAACACGACTGCCCGTCCCGGTGACGTCCGGCCGTACATGAAGGGCACTGCGCTCCGTTACGATGACGAGGACGAGAGCGAGGAGCTCGAGGAGGAGCCCGAGGAGGTCGAGGAGCTCGACACCAGCCTCCCGGAGTTCTCGGCCGAGCCTGAGCTTGAAGAGGAGCTGATCGAAGAACCGTAGGAGCCGATGAGCGAGGCCGAGCGGAAGCGACTCGATCATGTCGTCCTGCCGCGTCGCCGCCCCGGTCTGGCGCTGCTCGAGCGCTACTTTCCTTCGCCGGCCGACAACATCCTCGACGCCGAGCTGGCCGCTGCCGGCGTCCCCGGCGACACGGTCCTCGATCCGTGGGCCGGCACCGGTTGGACCGCTCGCCGGGCCATCGCCGCGGGAATGCGGGCCGTCGCTGCCGACCCCAGCCCGTTCGCGCAGCTGGCGGCGATCGCCTTTCTGACCGCACCGGAGTCCAGCGTGCTGGACGCCGCGTTCAGCCAGGTCGCCAGCTCGCGCCGGGTCGACGTCCCGCTCCGCCAGCATCTCGACGAGCTGTACGCGACCCATTGCGCCGCCTGTCGCCGGCCGGTGGTCGGCGACCAGTTCGTCTGGCCGCGTGGAGCCGAGGCGCCGAGCCGCAAGGTGTATCGCTGCGCACAGTGCGATGCCGCCGTCGGCGGCCCAGTTGAGCGATTCGCGCCGATCGACGAGATCGACCTCGCGAAGCTCGGCCTGGACAAGCGGACCGCGGTACCGGACCCGATCCCGATCGTCTCGGCCGAGGCGGAAGAGGACCTGCCACCCGCACCGATCGGGCTGACCGAGATGCCGGTCGGCGGGCTGGACGACCCGGACGCGCCGCTCGGTGAGGCGGGCGGCCCGCCAACCCCGCCGCCACGCGTCGCCGATCCGCCGACGGCGCTGAGCGCCAGCGGTCCGCGCTACGCGTCCACCGTCCGTCCCGATCCCGCGCCCGCTCCTCCGAGCAGCGAGTCGAATCGCGTTGGGCTCTCCTACCAGCAGCTGCACGAGCGGTTTCCGGTGCTCGACGGCCGCACCGAGCTCGTCGATGAGCTGCTGGACCTCTACACGCCCCGAAACCTCTACGCGCTGCAGGCGATCGCCAACAAGATCGATGCAGAGATTCGCGATACGGCGGTGGCCGCCACGCTGCGCCTGGCCCTTGCCGCCTGTCTGCTTCCCGCCAGTCGCCTGAACGGCTATCCCGGACGCGTGGCCTCGCTTCGGATCACCAACGGACACGTGAGGCAGCCGGCCTCGCGCCACCATCGGGAGGTCAACGTCTGGCAGCTGTTCGAACGCGCCTATGCCGATGTGCGCACGGCGCTCGCGGGGCTTGGACGCGAGCGGCGCGCCGCGAGATTCGCGACGGACTTCGACGACCTCGGCGGCGTCACCGCCGCAAACGTGTTCTGGATCCGATGCCGGCCCGCGGTGGTCGGCCAGTACCTGCCGACCGACAGCGTGGACCTGGTGCTCGGCACCCCATCCGCGCCGGCCACCGCCGACGAGCTCTCGTTCGAATACCTCGCCACCGGCTGGCTGATCGGCCGCGAGGCCGCGGAGACACTGCGCCTGGAGCCGCTCTTCGGCGGACCATCGGCCCACATGGACGGGGCCGAGATGGCGGCCATCCGGCGCGGAGTGGCATCGGCCGCGTCGGCACTGAAGCCGGGAGGTAGCTTCAGCCTGGTCCTGGAGGGCGACAACCCCGACTGGATGCTGACCGTCGCGGTCGCCGCGGTGGCGGCGGGGCTAGAGCTGGACGACGTGGTCCATCGCGAGTCACGCCGCGCGGGGGATGGCGTCACCCTCCATTTTCGGAAGCCGTCCGGCGAGGACCGGCTGCGGCGCGCGGTTGATCCGCAGCCGCTCCGATTGGGGAGCGAGGAGGGGCATCTGACCTACCCCGAGCTGGCAGCGGCCATCGAGGATGCCGCGGTCGGGCTGCTCCGGGAGCGAGGTGAGCCGGCCGGGCTGGCACGCGTCGCCGCCGCGCTGCTGGTCGAGACCGGACGCAGCGGGCTCCTGCGGCGCGTCGCGGAGCTGCGCGGGGTCGGCAACGACCGTCCGCGGACGCACACCGATGACGGACGTTCGCTCAACGGGCGCCCCGTGCTGGCAAGCCTGCTCCGTGAGGAGCTGTGGCGCGACGACCACCCGAGCCTGGTGCGCCTCGAGGACGGCCACACGCCCCTGTGGTGGCTTCGCAATCCCGAGCTCGCCGAATCGCCGCTGGCCGACCGGGTCGAGTGGGCGACCTTCTCCGTGCTCTCCACGGCGGGCCGCCTCGACGAGGCATCGTTCGTGGACCGCATCTATGCGCTCTTCCCGGGACTCGCCGCGCCGGACGAGGAGCTCGTGCGCGCCTGCCTGGCCGCGTACGCCCGCGTCGACGACCGTGGCGTGGTGCGAACCGAGGAGGCGCTTGCCGAGCGCCAGGCGGACCACGCACGAATCCTGGGCCTGCTCGCCGATTACGCTCATCGGCTTGGCGTCAAGGCCTGGATCGCGAAGCGCGAGCATGACCGGACGACCGATGGCGGGCGATTGGGAGATCGGCTGCGCGACGATGAGCGACGGGTCTATCTCCCGCTCGTGATTCGCGCCCCCGGCGACGCGCTCGGCGAGGTGGATGCCATCTGGTACGTCCGCGGCAAGCTCGCGTTTCTGTTCGAGGTCGAGTGGACCGCCATGGTCGGCGAGTCGATCCTGCGCCGCGGACGTGCCATCCCGGTCAGCGACCAGCAGGCCCGTTTCCTGGTCATCCCCGCAGAGCGTTCGGATCTCCTGCGGCTCAAGCTCGAGCGCTCCCCGTGGCTGCGCGCGGAGATGGAGCGCCAGAACTGGCATGTGCTCAAGTGGCCCCACCTCGAGGCGCTCGTCGCGCGACGCGGGGCAAGCCTGGACCGGCTCGAGCCGATCCTCGGGCTCGATCCGTTGATCGAGCGCGGCGGCGAGCAGCTGACCATGTTCGGCGAGTGATGCAAACGCTTGGTCGCTGATTGACCGAGCTCGTACACTCCCCGCGGGAGTGCCGTGGTTCCCCCCCTCGGCACTCCCGTCATACGATGCGCTGCGCATGACCCTTGAACGTCACGAGCTGATCACCCCGATCGAGCGTGCGCTCGCCATCTTCAGCCACCCAGACGACGCCGAGTTCGGTGCCGCCGCCACGATTGCCTGGCTGACGCGCGGCGGCACCCGTGTCGACTACGTCGTGACGACCGATGGCGGCAAGGGAACCGACGACCCGGCCGTCACGCCCGCGCAGCTGTCGTCCACGAGACGGGCGGAGCAGCGGGCTGCGGCCGACGTCCTGGGCGTCCGAGAGATCGTGCACCTCGACTATGCCGACGGCTACCTGACGCCCAGCCTCGAGCTGCGTCGCGACATCACGCGCCAGATCCGCCGCTTCCGGCCAGAGCTGGTCATCGCCCAGAATCCGCAGCGCCGCCTGGACCACAACCCGTTCATCGGTCACCCCGATCACCTGGCGACCGGCGAGGCGACCCTGGCCTCCATCTACCCGGCGGCCCGCGACCGGCTCAACTTTCCGGAGCTGATCGACGAGGGGCTCGAGCCGTGGAAGGTGCGCCAGGTGCTGCTCACCGGTGTCGAGCAACCGAACCTGTGGATCGACGTGGCGGACACCTTCGAGCTGGGACTGGAGGCGATCCGCCGTCACGCCAGCCAGATCGGTGATGAAAGCGTGTTCGAGCGTGTCCGCGAGCGGGCACAGTTGGCGGGAGAGCCGCAGGGCATCGGCCTGGCGCAGGCGTTCCTGTCGATAAAGCTCGAATGAGGGGCGGCTGGGGCGGCTTCGGCGGGGAGGTGGACCTGCGGGCGCGGCCGGGGAGCGGACGCCGGACCTTGGCCCGCATCGCGGGTTTCTTCCGGCCGTACCGTGGCCGTCTGGGGGTCATCGCCGTCCTGATCCTGGTCACGGTCAGCATCGGGGTCGTCAACCCGATCCTGCTCAAGCTGATCATCGACAACCTGACCGGCCCGCGCGACATCGGCCTCCTCTACGTGCAATGCGGGCTGATGATCGCGCTCCCGATCCTGACCAGCCTCCTCGGCGTGTGGCAGAGCTACATCAGCAACGTCGTCGGGCAGCGGGTGATGGACGATCTGCGCCTGGCGCTGTACAGCCACCTGCAATGGATGTCGCTGCGGTTCTTCACCCAGACGCGGACCGGCGAGATCCAGAGCCGGATTGGCAACGACGTCAACGGGGTCCAGTCGGTGGTGACCGATACCGCCGCCTCGCTGCTCAGCAACTTTGCCACGGTGGCCACCACCGTGATCGCGATGCTGGTCCTGGACTGGCGACTGACGGCGCTGAGCCTCGGGATGATGCCGGTCTTCGCCTACATCACCTTCCGCGTCGGCAAGGTGCGCCGCCAGGTCAGCACCCTGACCCAGCAGTCGCTCGCCGAGGTGAGTGCCATCACCGAGGAGTCGCTGAGCGTCTCCGGCATCCTGCTCAGCAAGACGTTCGGTGGGCAGCGGGCCAGCATCGAGAAGTTCCGGCGCGAGTCGCGGCGCCTCGGTGACCTGCAGATCCGACAGCAGATGATCGGCCGCTGGTTCTTCGCGCTGATCGGTACCTTCTTCAGCATCAGCCCGGCGCTCGTCTATCTGCTGGCCGGGTCGCTGATCATCGGCGGCGACCGGCACGTCAGCATCGGGACGATCGTGGCCTTCACCACGCTCCAGAGCCGGCTCTTCTTCCCGATGGGCCAGCTGCTCAACGTCCAGGTCGAGATCCAGGGCGCGCTCGCCCTCTTCGACCGCATCTTCGAGTACCTGGAGCTGCCGCACGAGATCACCGATGCCCCCGACGCCGTGGAGCTGGACCCGGCCCGGATGCGCGGCGAGGTGCGCCTCGAGCACGTCTCGTTCCGCTACCCGGTGGCGCCCAGCGCCGTGGCGGTCGCTCCGGAGGCAGCGGCGGCCGAGGCCGAGGGTCGCGCCGTGCCGACCGCCATCCAGCCGTTTGGCGTCACCGACATCAGCTTCGACGCGCAGCCCGGACAGCTGGTGGCGCTGGTCGGACCCTCGGGAGCCGGCAAGACCACGGTCACCTATCTCATCCCGCGGCTCTACGACGTGCAGGTCGGGGCGGTGCTGATCGACGCTGTCGACGTCCGCCGTCTCGCCCTCGAGTCGCTTGGGCGGGGGATCGGGGTCGTCACCCAGGAAACCTACCTGTTCCATGCCAGTGTGCTCGAGAACCTGCGCTACGCCCGGCCCGAGGCGACCATGGACGAGATCGAGGCGGCCGCCCGGGCGGCGGCCATCCACGACCGGGTGCTGGAGCTTCCCGAGGGCTACGACACCGTCGTCGGCGAGCGTGCCTACAAGCTGTCGGGCGGCGAGAAGCAGCGGGTGGCGATTGCGCGCGTCCTGCTCAAGGACCCGAGGATCCTGATCCTCGACGAGGCGACGTCAGCCCTCGACACCGTTTCCGAGCGCCTCATCCAGTCGGCCCTCAACCGATTGATGGAGGGGCGCACCACGATCGCCATCGCGCATCGGCTTTCGACCATTCTGCGCGCCGACCTGATCCTGGTCTTCGACCGAGGCCGCATCGTGGAACGCGGCACTCACGCCGAGCTGCTGCGCCACGAGGGCCTGTACGCCACGCTGTACCGTCAGCAGTTCCTTGCCGAGGCGGAGCCGGCGGCGATACGGAGCTGACGCAGTGCGACTGCCGTCAATCTCGCTCATCGCCCTGGCTCTGGGCGCCGGACTGTTTGCGGTCAGCACGGTCTCCGCGGGAGTCGACAGGGCCACCCTGATTGCAGTCGCGATGCGGGCGCGGACTCTGGAGGCGTCCGCCTCACGGGCGCACGCGGAGTCCATGCTCACCGCCGCTTTCACCGGCAGGGGGCTGGAGATCGAGCGTGCCGCGATAGCCCACTATCGAGACCTGGAAGCGAGCGGCAGCGTCCTGCCGGGCGAGATCGCGATAACAAACGTCACACTGCTCGACAGCTACGGATCTGCCGATTCGCAGACCCTGGACATCAGGTGGCACGAGCGACTGGCCAACGTCCTGAACGGCACAGTCAAGGACTACTCCGAATCGAACCTCATCTGGCATTACGTGCTGCTGCGTGAGGGCGGTACCTGGAAGGTTGCCGACATGGCGCCCCAGTTCGTGCCCGGTCAAGGCCCGTGAGTCACACCCAGTTCCAGCCTGCTGGCTGAGGAGCGGACCACGAGCCGATATCGGTCCGGGCTGCCAAACTGACGGCGTGACACACCTGCGCCGGGGGGCCAATCATCTGGCGGAACAGACCAGCCCCTACCTGCTGCAGCACGCCCACAACCCGGTCGACTGGTATCCCTGGGGCCCGGAGGCCCTGGAGCGCGCCCGCCGCGAGGACCGGCCGATCTTCCTGTCGATCGGTTATGCCGCCTGCCACTGGTGCCACGTCATGGAGCGCGAGTCGTTCGAGAACGAG
>JALYXZ010000170.1 GCA_030946825.1 Chloroflexota bacterium
TCGCGGAGCTGCCGCTGGGCGGAACCGCGGTCGGCACCGGGATCAACATGCCGCCGGGCTTCGCCGGGCGGGTGATCGAGCTCCTGGCCGAGGCCGGCGGGCTACCGCTCACCGAGGCGCATGACCATTTCGAGGCGCAGGGGGCCCGGGATGGGGTGGTGGAGCTTTCCGGTCAGCTGCGGACCATCGCGGTCGGCCTCTACAAGATCAGCAACGACCTGCGCTGGATGAGCTCCGGCCCGCGGACCGGCTTGACGGAGATCTTCATCCCCGATCTCCAGCCGGGCTCCTCGATCATGCCCGGCAAGGTGAACCCGGTGATCCCCGAGGCGATGTGCATGGTCTGCGCGCAGGTCATCGGTCACGATGCCGCCATCGCCTTCGCGGGGGCGGCCGGCAACTTCGAGCTGAACGTGATGCTGCCGATCATCGGCCGCGACATCCTGGAGTCGATCCGGCTGCTGTCACGCATGGTTCGCGTCTTCGCGGACCGATGTGTATCGGGAATCGAGGCCAACGCGGAGCGCGCTCGCGAGTACGCGGAGAGCTCGCCATCGGTCGCCACGGCGCTGAATCGGTACATCGGCTACGAGGAGGCGGCGAAGGTCGCCAAGCAGGCGCTCGCCGAGCGCAAGACGATCCGCCAGGTGGTGCTGGAGCGCGGCTACGTGGAGCGTGGCCTCCTCAGCCTGGACGACCTGGACCGCGCCCTGGACGTGCTGGGCATGACTCGGCCCTGACTCGGCCCTGAGGTGCCTGGACCGGGCTGCGCCGGCGTACAATCGCTGTCCCGCGCGTCAGGCCCGCTCGATGCGGGTCCGATGACCCCAGGGACGCGAATCCAACCCGAACAGGAGCCCTGACGAGGTGTCGAGCACGAATCGGAACCTGATCGGCGGCAGGTGGGTCGAGGCCCGCAGCGGCCGGACGTTCACCAGCCTGAGCCCGGCGAACCACGATGACGTGGTCGGTGAGTTCGCCGCCTCGTCCGCGGAGGACGTGCAGGCCGGCGTGGAAGCCGCCCGCGCCGCGTTTCCCGGCTGGTCCCTGCTGCCCGCCCCCAAGCGCGGCGAGATCCTGTTCCGCATCGCGCGGCTCCTCGCCGAGCACAAGGAGGAGCTGGCGCGGCTCATGACCCGCGAGATGGGCAAGGTGCTCCCCGAGGCCCGCGGCGACGTGCAGGAGGCGATCGACGTCGCGTACTACATGGCCGGCGAGGGGAGGCGCCTCTCCGGCCAGACGGTACCGTCCGAGATGCCCGACAAGTTCGCGATGAGCATCCGGCGGCCGATCGGTGTCGCCGGGATCATCACGCCCTGGAACTTCCCGGTCGCGATTCCCGCCTGGAAGCTCTTTCCCGCGCTGATCTGCGGCAACACGGTGGTCATCAAGCCTGCGACCGATACCCCGGCATGCATGGCGCGCTTCGTCGAGTTGCTCGTCGAGGGCGGCCTCCCGGACGGTGTCGTGAACCTGGTCACCGGCTCGGGCGCCGATGTCGGGGACGCGATCGTCGCCCACCCGGACATCCGGCTGATCAGCTTCACCGGCCACACCGATACCGGCGTCGAGATCTCCCGTCGTGCGGCCGAGACGCTGAAGCGGGTCAGCCTGGAGCTGGGCGGCAAGAACCCGATCGTGATCTGGGAGGACGCGGACCTGCAGCTCGCCCTCGACAGCGTGGTCTGGTCCTCGTTCGGCACGGCCGGCCAGCGCTGCACCGCCGCGTCGCGGCTGATCGTCCATCGGCGCATCCATGACGAGTTCGTGGAGGCGCTGCGCAGCCGGGTCGCGGCGCTGGTCCTCGGCGACGGGCTCGATGAGCTGACCGATGTCGGGCCGGTGATCAACGACCGCGCCGTGGAGCGGATCGCCTCCTACGCCGCCATCGGTCGCAATGAGGCGGAGCTGGTGATCGGCGGCGAGCCGGCGCGGGACGGGAAGCTGGCCAAGGGCTCGTTCTTCCAGCCGACGATCTTCGCCAACGCCCGGCCGGACGCCCGGATCGCCCAGGAGGAGATCTTCGGCCCGGTCACCACGGTCGTCCCGGTCGA
>JALYXZ010000191.1 GCA_030946825.1 Chloroflexota bacterium
CTGCCGGGCTTCACGAGCCCCCCGAGCCGAACCGTCTCGTCGAACGCCCGGTCCCCGCGCGCCAGCAGCTCCGACGGGGTGAGGTAATAGACGAGGGCGTTGCCGACGCCGCTCAGCGCGAAGTAGGCGATCACCGCCACCACGGTCGCCACCGCCAGCATCAGGCCCCAGCGGGCCCGACCACGGGGCCGGGGCGCCGGGCGTGGAACGGTCATTCCGCTCCGCGGCTGGACGGAGGGGCGGACCGTTGCTCGGCATCGCGCTCCGCAGCGACCTCGGCGACGGAGGAGGCTTCCCGTCGCGCGTTGCGCAGGCGGCGGCCGAGGACCAGGGCGTAGATCGCCAGGCCGCCGAGGATCACGCCGTAGCCGGCGATCACGAACGCAACGTCCCTCATTGCGCCGGCTCCTCGGCCGAGGTCGTCGCACGGGACGGCTGCGGCCCCGCGGCCGCGGCCACCGACGCGCGGGCGGAGCGCAACCGGCCTAGACGCGCCGCTTCCTCGAGGCGATTTTCCAGCCGCGCGAGCTGGTAGCGGCGGATCATCAGGTACAGCCAGGCCAGGGTGACGGCGAGCAGCATGAGCAGCAGCGCCGCCACGAACTGCATCGGTGCCGCGGGGTGCAGCAGCCGGTCCGGGGAGCCGAAGGTGGGCGCCTGGTGGAGGCCACGCCACCAGATGACGCTGAAGTGCACGATCGGGATGTCGACCGCGGCCACCAGCCCGACCACCGCTGCGCGGGTCGCTCGCCGCCGCGGATCGTCCGACAGGCGCCGCAGCAGCAGGTAGCCGATGTACAGCGCGAGCAGCACGGCGGTGGTCGTCAGGCGCGGGTCCTCCCACTGCCAGAAGGTGCCCCACACCGGGCGCGCCCACATCATCCCGCCCCAGATCGCCAGGGCAGTGAAGAGCACGCCGATCTCTGCCCCGGCCAGGGCGACCGCGTCGAAGCGCAGATCGCGCCGGACCAGCCAGCCGATGCCGGCCAGGGCGGTCACGATGAACGACAGGTACGCGATCCAGGCCGATGCGACGTGGACGTACATGATCCGCTGGGCGTCGCCCTGGTTGAGGTCGGCCGGCACCACGAACAGGCCGAAGATGGCGGCCACTGCCACCGTCCCGAGCGCACCGAAACCCAGGATTCGCGTTCGCATCACTCCTCCAGCAGGAACCCGTAGCTGGCACCGGCCACCAGGAGCATGACCAGGTCGAAGCCGGCCAGGAGCTGGAGCCACGAGCCCAGCTCCCCGAATGGATCGCCGGACAGTGAGGCCGCGCTGGCCTTGACCGCGGCGAGCAGCAGAGGTGCCGTGACCGGGAGCAGCAGCAGCGGCAGCATCACCTCGCGAGCCCGTACCCGGACCGTCAGGCCGGCATAGAAGGTGCCGACGGCAGAAAAGCCAAGGGCGCCCAGCACCACGGTCACCGACAGCCCCGGCCACGCCCTTGCCAGGTCGACGCCGTACATGATCCCGACCACAGGCAGCATCACCGCGCCGAGCACCAGCATGGTGACGAATCCGGCGAGCGCCTTTCCCGCGTAGATCGCGCGGCGGTCGACCGGGTAGAGGGCGAGTTGCTCGAGCGCGCCGTCATCGGTCTCCAGCAGATGCAGGCGACCAACCGCCAGGAGGCCGGCGAAGACGATCGCCAGCCAGAGCAGCCCCGGGGCTGCTTCGGCAAGCTTGCGAGTATCCGGGCCGAGCGCGAAGCCGAAGAGCAGCAGCACCAGCGCGGCGAAGAACAGGGTCATGCTCGCCGCGCTTCGTCCGCGCAGCTCGGACACGGCGTCCTTGCGGGCGATGGCCCACGCGATCCTCGCCTCGTCAGCCAGCGCGGTCATACCGAGGCGCCCGTTCCGACAGGTAGACCGATGGCGCCGCGTGGCTCCGGGTTTGCCTCGACGCCGCTGCCGGCGATCTCCGCCACCACGCCGCTCTCAAGGCGGACGCTGCCGTCGATGAATGGCTGGAGCCTGTCGAGCGCGTGCGATGCAACCAGGGTCGTGATTCCCGCCTCGCGCCACGCGGCGAGCAGCGCGTCGACCAGCTGCATCCCGGCCTCGTCGAGCGCGGCGTGCGGCTCGTCGAGCAGCACCAGCGTGGGGCTTGCGAGCAGCACACGCCCGAGGGCGAGCCGCTTGCGCATCCCCGCCGAGAAGTTGCGCACCCGTTCGGCGGCAGCCTCGCGGAGACCCACGGTCTCGATCGTCTCGGCGATCCGCTCCTCGCGCTCCCGCGCCGGCACCGCAAGCAGCGTGGCGGCGAAGCGCAGGTTCTCGGCACCGGTGAGGTCGTCGTACAGCCCCGTCGCGTGGGACAGGTACGCGACTCGGCCGCGCACCTGGTCGGGTCGCTCCGCGACGTCGATCCCATCGACCCGCGCGGTGCCGAACGAGGGTCGGATGGCAGTCGCCAGGATGCGCAGCAGCGTCGTCTTGCCGGCACCGTTCGCGCCGAGCAGCGCCACCGTGCGCCCCGCCTGGACGCGCAGCGAGACGCCGGCCAGCGCCGCGCTCTTCCCGAACAGGCGGGCAAGCTCGACGGTGGCGACGGCGGGGGTCTGGGGTTCAACCGCCCCGGCAGCCCGAGGCGAAACGTAGATGGTTAGCGGCATGCTCGACGGCTCGGAGCCGAAGTGGGTGGTGCGGCGACTATGCGACCTGGGGTGGGGTGCGTCAAATGCACGGCGAGCCCCTATCCTCGGGGCCGATGGATGCTCCCGAACCCGCGACGTTGCCTTGGCACGATCTCGCCTGGCTCGCCACAGCCAGGCGCTGGATCGAGGGCGTGCTGGCCCGCGAAGGCTTGGATCTCAGCGGCCCGATCGAGCAGCCCCACGCCGCCTGGTGGTCCACGGTGCTGCGGGTCCCCACCGCCGATGGGCCTCTGTGGTTCAAGGCAACTCAGCCCGATGGCGCAGTCGAGGTCCGCCTCACATCGATGCTCGCCGCGATTCGACCCCCGGCGATCGCTCCGATCGTCGCCTCCGACGCGGACCGCGGCTGGATGCTGAGCCGAGACGCTGGCACCCGACTGCGTGAGATCGGCGGTGAGCGCTCCGCCGTTGACCGATGGGCGGACCTCCTCCCCTCCTACGCGGAGCTGCAGATCGAGCTTGCCGTCCGGCGCGACGCCCTGTTCGAGCTGGGAGTGCCCGACCATGGCATCGGCGTGCTGCCCGCGCTGCTGCGCGCCACGCTCGACGAACCAGACACGATCCTGCTGGGGCAGGCAGACGGCTTGACATCGGTTCAGCGCGAGCACCTCGTGCGGCACCTGCCCGCATTCGGCGAGCTGTGTGCCCAGCTGGCGGCATTCGGTATCCCCGAGACGCTCCAGCACGACGACCTGCACGACGGGAATGTGGGCGTGCAGGACGACGGGTATGTGCTCTTCGATTGGGGCGACAGCTGCATCTCGCACCCGTTCCACACGCTCGCCGTCACGCTCCG
>JALYXZ010000195.1 GCA_030946825.1 Chloroflexota bacterium
GGTCTGCCCGGTCGTAGATGGTGAACGATCGAGCCAGGCCGATGGCGGCGCCATCGCGCCGCAGGATCCGTGCGCAGATCGCGTGGAAGGTACCGATCGTCGCCTCGCGCGCCGCCTGCTGACCGATGAGCCCCGCGATCCGATCTCGCATCTCGGTGGCGGCCTTGTTCGTGAACGTGACCGCCACGATCTCCCACGGCTTGACGCCCGCGGCGATCAGGTACGCGACGCGATGCGCCAGGACCCGGGTCTTGCCACTGCCCGCCCCGGCAAGGATCAGCAGCGGTCCGCGCAGGTGGGAAACTGCCGCGGCCTGCGCCGAGTTCATCCGCGACAAGATCTCATCCCCGGAGAGCATCGCATGCGCCCGGACGGGAGCGGCGGACTCAGGTGGCATCAGTGCCTCCGGGGCCAAGGACGAGCCGGACACCGTGCGTCATGGCAGCAGCCTCACCAGACGCCGCTTTGCCGCGCCGGCCACGCGACGAAACCGGCTCAGCGCGTGCCACCGACTCGCTCGTTGCTCGAGGAAGAGGGGCAGCTTGGAGACGACAGGCTCGTCGGCGCGCTGCCAGTCGACCCAGTACGGACCGAAGCCCATGCGCTCCTTGAAGAATCGCAGGCCCTCGGTGCCCGACGTGTGCCGCTCGTACATCGCGTAGCGCAGCCCCGCGCTGGTCATCAGTTCCTTGATCACACCCGCCACCAGCAGATACATGACGCCGGCATCCATGTGGTCGCCGTGACCGAGGATCGTGTTGAACATGCACATCTCGCCGGACATGTAGACCCACGTGTACGCGACCAGGTGACCGTCCTTTCGCACTCCATATGTCCCCATCCGGTGCCGTGGACAGGTGTACTCCGGCAGCGGCCCGTAGGGTTCGGGCCGTTTCCGGTAGTGCTCATCCATCGGGCGGCCCTGGCGCGCCTGCATCGAGGTGTTGATGGCGAATATGTCGTCGAGATAGTCGTCACGCTCAATCGACGCGAAGGTGTACCCGTCTCGCTCGGCGCGCCGCAGCTTCCGCCGCGCGTACGCGCCGGCCGAACCGGCCAGGTATTCGTCGGGCGTGTCGGGCAGGACGATGATCGAGCAGTCGTGCTGATATCGACCCCACCCGACCCTTCGACTGACCGGCGTCATGAAGTAGTCGAACACGAAGTCCGCGTATTCGGTGCAGTAGCGATCCGGGGAGTCGCCTCGGCCGAGGCTGATCGTCAGCCGCGCGATGTCGCGGGGATCTTGCTCAGCCACTCACCCAATCCCTGCTCGAGGGCCACGTCGATCATGCGTCGGTACGTCGGACCGCTGAAATGGAGCGTCTGACCGGGACCCGAGCTGTTGAGGTCCGCGGGCTCCAGCAAGGACTCGTCGACGTCGCCCACGAACACCTTCGGCACGCGCTTCTGGATCTCGACGCCGAGGCGACCGAACTCGTCCCGATGGTCGAGCTTACGGTAGTACGCGGTCGGCTGCTGCAGATAGAGCACCGGCACGTCACCGACCTGCGCACGGTAACGCCCGATGAGCTTGATGTTGACCTCCACTGCCTCATCGAGGGTCAGGTAGTCGACCAGCTCGAAGTCGCGCTCGAACTGGCGTCTGTCGCGGAGATACCGTGGGTAGACCCACAGCTTCCACCCGTGCTCTCGGTGCCGCCACGCCTTGAAGTTGGTGTCGGCATACGAGTCGAGAACGATCAGCCGAGCGGCCTCAAGGTTGAGCGTGTCCCGCGTTCGCTGGGTCAGCGCATAGTCACGATGGCTGCCGGTGAGCCGATCGATGTCCATGTACCGGCCGATGTCGTCCTCGTCCGGCGAACCCACGGTCAGGTGATCGAGGAAGAAGTCCGATCGCGATTTCTCATCCCGGACCATCTGCGGATTGCCGCCGAAGATGTCCTTGTTCATCAGAATCGCGCGGCGGGAGCAGCAGTCGCCTCTGACCAGAATCGGAAACGGCTCCGCCGTGGGATCGCCGAGCTCGGGGTCCATCCCACCGGTATCGGAGCGCGCGGGGGTCATGGCCGGAATCGGTCGGATCACCTCGTCGCCGAGCCCCCAGTGCGCGGGGTGGGTCAGGATCTGGAGGAAGCCGCCCTCCTGTAGAAATGCGGCGGCGAGCTCGTCGTATCCCTGATTCCATCGGCCCTCCGCCTCGGATAGGTATCGGGTGTGGCCGATGAAGTAGGCCTCGTACTCCAGGCCGAAGTCGCGCATCGGCACCGGCCGGAGAGGCACCGCCGATCGGCGCCCGGAGACGGGGTCAGCGGACTCGAGCGTCCTGCCAGCGGGCCGGCCGTGTGGATCCGGGCACTCCGCGAAGATCTCGTGGTTCGCGAATCCGACGCTCCGGGCAAGCGGGTCGCCATGGGCTGCGGTGCCGACGATCTCGAAGCCATGGCGTCGCAGGGCCGCCAGGTCGCGGTCGAGTATGGAGGCCGGATCGCCCCCGTATCTGAGCGCCGCGGCAATCGCGTTGTTGTGGATGCCGATCTCGTGGCCCAGCGAGGCGATCTCGTCGAGTGCGCGGAGCACGAACGCGGAGGGCTGACCCGAACCCGAGGGGTCCCAATACCAGTCCGTGTGGAGGACGTAGTACGTCGACTTCCAACCGTGCTCAGCTTCCCATCGCGCGAACTTGATCGCGTTCTCGACGTCGTGGTCCATATCGTGTCGCATGGCCACGAACCGCTCGGGCCAGTGCTCGCGCCGCCGATATGCCTCGGCGACCGAGACGACCCCGTCGGCGCGATTCAGCATCTGGGCCAACTTGTCGAGGTCGCGCCGACCGAAATGGCGATGTCGTTCGAGGTCCCTGCGCTTCGCCTGGAGCAGGCGGATCGGGATCCCGTCCACCGCCGGAGCTGGCGGTCGCGGCAGGGGCAACCCCTCGGCTGCGGTCCGCGCCCGGTGGATCGCACGCCGGCCGAGGAGGTCGGTGGCGCGATACGCCCGGCGCGCGGGCTCGCGCCATGCCTGCGGCAGCGCGGCCGCGACCCGGGACTTCAGAGACACGCGGCTGACTCTACCACCGGTCATGGAGCCCAGAGAGCCCCGGCCGAAGCCGGGGCTCTGTGCATCGGGCTGGGTCCGCGCTCAGTAGTCCATGCCGCCGGGCGGCATGCCCGGCATGCCCGCCTTCTCCTTCTCAGGAAGATCGGTCACCACGGTCTCCGTGGTGAGCAGCAGGGCCGCCACCGAGGCCGCGTTCTCGAGCGCCGAACGGGTGACCTTGGCCGGATCGATGATGCCGGCCGCGAACAGGTCGCAATACTCGCCCTTGGCGGCGTCGAAGCCGCTGCCGGGAGGCATCTTGCGGACGGCGTCGACGACGACCGATCCCTCCTGACCCGCGTTGATCGCGATCTGGCGGAGCGGCTCCTCGAGCGCGCGCCGCAGGATGTTGACCCCGATCAGCTCGTCGCCCAGCGCCTCGATCTTGTCGAGGGCAGGAGTGGCGTGGACCAGGACCGAGCCGCCACCGGCGACCATTCCCTCCTCCACACCGGCGCGCGCAGCGCTGAGGGCGTCCTCGATGCGGTGCTTCTTCTCCTTGAGCTCGACCTCCGTGGCGGCGCCGACCTTGAGGACGGCGACCCCGCCCGAAAGCTTTGCGAGGCGCTCCTGGAGCTTCTCCCGGTCGAAGTCGCTGGTGGTGTCCTCGATCTGGAGCTTGATCTGGCTGATCCGGGCTCGGATCGCCTCGTCGGAACCTTTCCCCTCGATGATGGTGGTCGTGTCCTTGTTGGCGGTCACCCGGCGTGCCTCACCGAGGTCGCCGATCTGCACCGAGTCGAGCTTGCGGCCGACCTCCTCGCTGATCACGTTCGCGCCGGTCAGGGTCGCGATGTCCTCGAGCATCGCCTTGCGGCGATCGCCGAAGCCCGGCGCCTTGACGGCGAGCACGTTGATCGTGCCGCGCAGCTTGTTGAGGACCAGGGTCGGCAGCGCCTCGCCGTCGACGTCCTCGGCAATGATCAGCAGCGGTCGGCCCTGCTGGACGACCTTCTCGAGGGTGGGCAGGATGTCCGCCACCGCGCTGATCTTCTTGTCGGTGACCAGCACCAGGGGGCTGTCCAGGTTGGCCTCCATGCGGCCGCCCTCGGTCGAGGTGGCCATGTAGGCGCTGACGTAGCCCCGATCGAGCTGCATGCCCTCGACATATTCCTTGTCGAGCTTCAGGCCCTGGCTCTCCTCGACGGTCACCACGCCGTCCTTGCCGACCTTCTCCATCACCTCGGCGATGATCTGGCCGATCTCGGGGTCGCGGGCGCTGATGGCCGCGATGTGCGCGATGTCATCGGTCGAGTCGACCGGCTTGCTGAGGCGCTTGATCTCCTCGACGATGGCCGCCACGCCCTTCTCGATGCCGCGCTTGAGGCCCATCGGGTTGGCCCCGGCGGTGACGTTCTTCAATCCCTCGGCGATGATCGCCTGGCCGAGAACGATCGAGGTCGTGGTTCCGTCGCCGGCCACGTCGTTGGTCTTGGTGGCGACCTCCTCGAGGAGCTGGGCGCCCATGTTCTCGTACGGGTCCTCGAGCTCGATGTCACGCGCAATCGTCACGCCGTCATTGGTGATGGTCGGTGAGCCGAACTTCTTGTCGAGCAGCGCGTAGCGTCCCTTTGGACCGATCGTCACCTTGACCGCATCGGCCATCTTGTCGACGCCGCGCTTCAGGGCTCGCCGGCCCTCCTCTTCAAACAGGAGCTGCTTGGCCATGTTCTGGAAATCCTCCTCTGGTCCGCCGGCGGCCGGCGGGACGAAATTATTCGATGACGGCCAGGATGTCCTTCTGCGACAGGATCAGGAGCTCGTCCTCGTCGAGCTTGAACTCCGTCCCCGCGTACTTCTGGAAGAGGACCTTCTGCCCGACGGCGACGTCCATGGCCTCGCGCGATCCATCATCCAGGGTGCGGCCCGGTCCGATCGCCAGGACCGATCCCTCCTGGGGGCGCTCCTTGGCAGTGTCCGGCAGGACGATCCCGCTCTTGGTCATCTCCTCACGCGGAGTCGGCTTGACGACCAGGCGATCCCCGAGGGGCTTCAGCTGCGTCGCAGTTGCGCTGACGGTGGCCATGGGTAAGTGGTGCCTCCTTGAAAGACCGTCGTAGTTCGTGTTCGGGAGCGCCAACGAAAGCCGATGGGCCCGCGAGGACCGTTGCCGGGCTCGCGCTGGCACTCAACCACTGAGAGTGCCAAGACAGTAGCACCGCGGCAAGCGCGGTGTCAAGGCGAGCGGCCCGCCGCGCGACCCTCCGATGGGCGCGAAAACGCGGCGCCCCGACGAGCGGGACGCCGCGTCCTGAGGGCGCGGTCGGTCAGCCGAACGTGCGCAGCATCGCGGCGCTCGGCGAGGGAACCGTCACACCATTGTTGGCGGGCCCGGTCGCCGGCTTGTTGAGCACCAGGAAGTAGACGAGCAGCGCGATGATGACGATCGCCAGCAGGATCCCGACGATGAATCCGAGGCCCGTCCCGCCGCCGTCGACCGGCTCGGCCGGCCCGGCCGGCCCGGGATTGTTGACGTTGACCTGTCCCATGAGTGGGCGTCCTCCAGTACGGCACGGTTTGCCGTCCGACCGGCGATGCAACCCGTGTGCCAGCCCGCTCAGCGAGCGAGCAGCGCTCGGTACGTGCGACCCACCTGCGCGGCAATCTCCTCGACAGTCTCGCCACGCAGGGCTGCCAGTTCAGCCGCCACCCGGAGCGCGGTGGTGGGCTCGTTGCGGCGTCCCGCACCCGCGGCCAGCCAGGGAGCATCCGTCTCGACCAGGACCGTCCCGGACGGCAGCGCGCGCGCCGCCGCCCTCGGGCCCTGCGCCGAACGGAAGCTGAGCGGCAGGGCGAAGGAGACCACGAAGCCGGCGGCCGCCAGGCGGAGTGCCATGCTCGCGTCCCCGGAGAAGCAGTGGAGCACGCCCCGGAGCTGCACTGGCTGTGGACTGCGCGAAGCGAGCAGCGTGGCGGTCACGTCCTCATGCGCGTCCCGGTCGTGGACGAGCACCGGTTTCTCGACGGAGACGGCCAACGCCAGCTGGCGCTCGAATGCGTCGCGCTGAGCATCGGGCGCGGACAGGTTCCGGTAGAAGTCGAGCCCGATCTCCCCGACCGCCACCACCCGCGTCTCGGCGGCGAGCCGTTCCACCGCTCGCCAGTCCCCCTCTGCCGCGCCGGCGACGTGATGCGGGTGGATCCCCACCGCCGCATCCAGCAGATCAGGATGCGCGGCAGCCAGCTCGAGCGCCGCCTCCGAGGAGCGCCGGTCGTAGCCCGGCACGAGCAGGCGCACCATGCCCGCCGCACGCGCCCGGTCGAGGACGGCGCCGCGGTCGGCGTCAAAGGCTTCGTGCTGGAGATGGCAGTGCGAGTCGATGAGGCCGGGCAGGACCCGAGGGACGTGGCGCGCAGTCAGCTCCGCAGCCCTGTCGTCGGCGTCGCTGCGGATCCCGACGTCGCACCGGCTGGGGACGTCTCGATACGCGGAAAGAGTGGCTGGGGCTTGCCGGTCCGCCAGCCTGCCGGCCCGGTCCCCCATTCCAGCAGCGTCGCGAGGCCCGGGCCACCTGCTCCCCGTGCGTCGTATGTCACCGGCACGCCGAGCTCGGCGTGGAGTCTGGCCGAGGCCGTCGGGGTGAAAGGCGCCAGCAGGTGTCCAAGGATCCGACATGCCTCCGCCATGACGGCCAGCACCACGCCGAGGCGCTCAACCTGGCCGGCTCGGCCCAAGGTCCACGGCGCCTGCGACTCGGCGTAGCCGTTCGCCGCCCTCGTGAGGCCGATGACGGCGTCAAGGGCCTCGTCGAAGTGGAGCTGCTCCATTGCCAGGCGATATGACTGTGCGGTGGCCGCGGCGACCTCGGCCAGCCGCGCGTCCGCGGGGGCGCCTTCGCCGGTGCCTCCGCTCGCCAGGGGCGGGAGCACGCCACCCAGGTATCGGTGGGCCATTGAGACCGTGCGCTGGACGAGGTTGCCGATGTCGTTGGCGAGGTCTGCGTTGTAGCGCCGCACGAGGCTCTCGAGCGTCATGTCGCCACCCCGATCGAAGGCGATTTCGCGCATGACCAAGTAGCGGACCCCATCGACGCCGAACAGGGCCTCAGCGTCTTCCAGCGGGATGACGTTGCCGCGCGTCTTGCTCATCTTCTCGCCGCGGAGGGTCATGAACCCATGGGCAAAGACCTGGCGCGGAAGCGGCAGACCGGCGCTCATCAACATCGCGGGCCAGTAGAGGCAATGGAAGCGCGTGATGTTCATGCCGATCACGTGCACGTCGGCGGGCCACCACGCCGAGAACTGCTCGGGGTCGTCTGGAAAGCCGGCACCGGTCAGGTAGTTCGTCAGCGCGTCGAACCAGACATAGATCCGGTGGCTGTCGTCGCCCGGAAAGGCGATGCCCCAGGTGGTGGTGGCGCGGCTGACCGAGAAGTCCCGCAGGCCCTCGCGCAGCCAGCCGAGCACCTCGTTGCGGAAGTGCTCCGGCTCGCAGAACGACGGATGCTGGCGATAGAGCTGCTCGAGCTGCTCCTGGTACCGGGAGAGTCGGAAGAAGTAGTTCTCCTCCTCCAGCCACTGCAGCTCGAGAGTCGGGTGATCCGGACACCGCCCGTCCACGATCTGCGCGTCGGTCATGAACTCGTTGTCTCCGGTGCAGTACCACCCGGAGTAGGTGCTCTTGTAGATGTCCCCCGCCTCCCGAGCGCGGCGCACCATCTCGACCGATGCCCGGACGTGATCGGCGTCGGTGGTCCGGATGAACCGGTCGTAGCTGATCGCGAACCGATCGAACGCCACGCGCCAGGCTTCGGACCACGGGTCGACGAGCGCGTGCGGCTCCATCCCCCGTTCCCTGGCCAGCCGCTCGATGTTCGCGGAATGCTCGTCCATGCCGGTCAGGAATCGCGTCTCGTCGCCGATGAGGCGGTGATAGCGGGCCAGGACGTCGGCGCCGATGACCTCGAAGAGAGAATGCAGAGGCGGCGCCGGGCTGGGGTAGAAGATCGCGGTGGTGAGGTAGAAGCGCCCGTTCACCCCTCGACCGCTCCGACCCCGGCAGCTCCCGCCTCGGCCGCCCCGGCATGGGAACGGCCCTTGGGCCAGTAGAGCTCCTTGCGCACCTGATCCGGCGGGAAGAGCCGCCGGGTCGCGATCTCGTCCACGGCGGCGATCATCTCCGGGTTTCCGCACAGGTACAGGGTCGCGTTCTCCGGCGTCAGCCGGTGGAGGTCGAGATGTCCCTCCAGGATCGACTCGACGCGGCCAGTCAGCCCTGTCCAGCCCGGGCACTGCTGCGGGCGCGAGATGGTGGCCGCGTAGCGGAGCGGAAGACCGCCCTCGCGCTCCAACGCCTGCATCTCGGCTCGCCACGCCAGGTCGTGGTCATAGCTCGCACCATGGAGCAGGTAGATCTCGCGCGACATGCCGCGGCCACGCAGCGTCTCGATCATGCTGACGAACGGCGCCAGCCCGGTCCCGGACGCCACGAACAGACAGCGCCGACCGTCATCCTGGAGCAGGAAGCGGCCCTTGGGGCCCTTGATGTTGATCGGGTCGCCGACGCGGAGCTGCCACAGCAACGGCGTGAGCGCGCCGCCCGGAACCAGCCGAATGAAGAACTCGTACTCGTCCAGCCTGTCCGCGCACGAGGAGATCGACATCGGTCGCTGGATGAGGCGACCGACAGGCCCCATCAGCCCCAGCGTGGCGTACTGGCCGGGCTCGAAGGCAAAGGGCGGATCGAGGCTCTCAACGCCGACGATCGCGAGGCCGTCGGCGACCTCCTGCCATCGGCTTAGCCGGCCGTTGTACGGGTAGGTGTCGCTCACTCCGCTCCTCGCCTGGCGCACCGGACCGGGGGCCGGCGGAGGCGAAAGTATAGCCGGACGGTCGCGCGCGTCCGTCGCGCGTCCGTCGCGCGCATCGGGCCTGCGACCGCTCGCGCCCGGGCCTGAACGTCCGTGGCGTGCAAGGGAGTCGAGGACGGCACCGGCGAGCTGACGGTGGCAAACGATTGAGACGGGAGCTGCCCGGGTGACGGGCAGCTCCCGTCCCGGCGGCTCAGAGTGCCACCAGCGCCTCCGCCGGCTCCGGGACCGACCCGTTTATCGGAGCGACGGCCGCTCCTTCCTCGGTGGCAACCGCCTGTGCCTCCCGCGCGTAGTCCTTCTTGCCACGGCCGGAGAGCATTTCCAGCGAGGCAAGCACCACCTCGGTCTTCCAGTGCCGTGCTCCCCCGTCGTCGTCCCATTGCCGGGTCTGCAGCCGACCCTCGATATCGACCAGCTGGCCCTTGCTCAGGAACTGGCCGCAGATCTCCGCCAGCCGGTCCCAGGCGACGACGTTGTGGTACTCGGTCCGCTCGCCGGCCCCGTTCCCACGGAACTCGTTGGTGGCAACCACGAAATTGGCCACCGGCTTGCCGCTCGGCAACGTGCGGAGCTCGGGGTCCCGTGTGAGACGGCCGACCAGCATTACCTTGTTCATTGACGATCTCCTCCTGCCCGTCATGGGCTGCAGCGCACCGGGCGAGGCGGCCGCTCGAGACAGACCCTAGGTGACGCCGCTTACCGCACCTTTAGGCCAGGCTTAGGTCGGCGCGCTCCGCGGCTGCTCGGTCGACGGCTGGCGTGCGATGCGGTACGCATCCCGCCGGGCGACCCCAGCCGCACGCAGGAGCTCCACGATCGACCTAGGCGACAGCCCCGCGGCGGCGGCGGCGGCGCGAAGGGCATCGCTGTCGAGCGCCCGGGTGGGCTCGGTCGGGGCGGCCGCAAGGCTCCCGATCACCACGACATACTCGCCCCGTGGCTCGGTGACCTCGCGCGCAAGCTGCTCCGGCGTCCCAACCAGCACCTGCTCGTGCCGTTTCGTCAGCTCCCTGGCCAGCACGACCTGTGTCTCCGCGGTCCGCTGGCCCAACTCGGCGAGGAGCTTCGCGACGCGATGCGGCGCCTCGTAGACGACGAGCGGCACGGCTGCCAAGCGAGCCGCATCGAGCAGGCGCTGGAGGATCGCCGCGCGGGCGGAGGCCGGACGCGCCGGAAGGAACCCGCCGAAGAGGAAGCCGCCCGCCTCCAGGCCCGCGACCGCGACCGCGGCCGTCACCGCCGAGGGGCCCGGCACGACCTCGATCGAGGCTCCGGCGCTGCGGGCCGCACGGACCAGCTCCGCCCCCGGATCGCTGATCGCCGGCATGCCGGCATCGGTGGTCAGCGCCAGCGTCTCGCCGGCCGCCAGCCGGGCGAGGATGGTCGGCTCGCGGAGCACGGCGTTGTGCGCGTTGTACGACAGGGTGGCGGTCCTCACACCCAGATGGGCGAGCAGCCGGGCCGCCATGCGGGTGTCCTCGGCGAGTACCAGGTCCGCCGTGCGGAGCGCCTCGGCGGCGCGTGGAGTCAGATCGCCGAGGTTGCCGATCGGCGTGCCGACCACCAGCAGGCGGCCCCGAGCTTTGCGGGAAGCCGCGCCGCTACCGGCCTGGGACACCGCTGACCCGACGCTCAACTGCGGCGGGAGCCGGGACGTCGCCGCGGGTAGAGGTGGTCGATCCCCGGCGTCCTGAGGCTGATCTTGGCCACCGGCGGCGTCTGCCGCTTGAACTCGCTGCGCGCGACGCGCTGCGCGACGGCCTCGACGACCGCGCCATCGAGGCCGGCCGCCACGCAGCGCGCCACGCTCCATCGGCGATCGACGAGCGCGTACAGGATTCGGTCCAGCAACTCGTAGCTGGCCCCCAGCTCGGCTTCATCGGTCTGGCCGGGCCAAAGGTCGGCCGATGGCGCCTTCTCGACGATCTCTGGAGGCACCCCGAGCTCGACGGCGATCGCCCGCAGCTGGCTCTTGTACAGGTCGCCGATCGGCGCGAATGCGCAAGCCATGTCCCCGTGCAGGGTCCCGTACCCGAGAAGCGCCTCGGTCTTGTTGCTGGTCCCGACCACCAGCGCGTCGAAGGCAACCGAGCGGTCGTAGAGCACGATCATGCGCTGCCGCGCCATCACGTTTCCACGGCGCACGCGTTCCGCCACGCTGTCGCCTCGCCCGATGAGCTGCAGCATCGGGACCACCATCGGCGTGATCTCGACCCGCTCCGACCGGCAACCGAGCGCCTCCACCACTCGCAGCGCATCGGTCTCCGATGCGGGGGAGGAGGTCAGGTACGGCATCCGGACCGCGAGCA
>JALYXZ010000218.1 GCA_030946825.1 Chloroflexota bacterium
GCGTACCTCTGATCCGCTCGCTGGCCGAGCTCCTGCCGCTGGTAGATGCCCGACTGGCCGGGGAGTCCGCGGCCTGACCGCCGGGCCGCCCGCGGCTCCCGGCGCCGAGCGCTGGCGCCTTTTCGGCTCGGTGCCGATCTCCCCCGAGCTGCGACAGGCACTGGCGGTCGCGGTCGATGCCCTCCGCTGCGTTCCGGAGCTCCGGACACTGCGCTGGACCGCGGTCGAGAGCTGGCACCTCACGCTGGCGTTCCTCGGCCCGACTCCGCACGATGCGGTGCCGGAGATTGCCGCGCAACTCGGCGGCGTGGCCGGCCGCCACGCGCCCTTCCGGGCGTCCGCTGGCGGGATCGGAGCGTTTCCCGCGCCCAGCCGGGCACGAGTCCTGTGGCTCGGCGTATCCGAACCCGATGGGCGGCTCGCAGGTCTGGCCACAGACGTCGTGGCTGCGCTCGGCCTGCGGCCGACGAGCGAGTTTCGCGCGCATCTGACCCTCGCTCGGGCGCCGGCGCACGGCTCGTTCAGGCTGCCGCGCGGCGGGAGCTGGTCCGAGGTTGCTGCCGCGCTGCGTGGGAAGCCTGCCGCGACGCGCCTCGACGTGGATACCATGGTGCTGATGCGAAGCCACCTCGGCCGCGGGACGCCGCACTACGAGCCGCTCGAAACCTTCCCGCTCGGCGCTGCGCCGTGGAGGACGGGCCATGGCTGAGCCGCGGTCCGCGGCACGCACGCCGCACGTGGCGGTGATCGGTGATGGCGACCCGCATGGGCCAGAAGCGAGCCGCCTGCTGGAGTGGGCGGAGGAGGTCGGTCACCTGCTCGGGCGTGCCGGCGCAACGGTGATCACCGGGGGCCTGGCCGGCGTGATGGAAGCGGCCAGCCGCGGCGCGGCGAACGTTGGCGGGCTGACCGTGGGCATCCTCCCCGGCTCGGACCCCGCGGACGCGAACCCGTACGTTCGCGTGCCGATTGCCACCGGGCTCGGGGTCGCGCGGAACCTCGTGGTGGTGACCGCCGCGGACGCGGTGCTGGCGGTCGGCGGCCGGTACGGGACTCTCTCGGAGATCGGGCTCGCGCTGCGGATGGGCCGCCACGTGGTGGCGCTCTCCTCGTGGCGGCTGGAGTCCAGCGAACGGCTCAACGGTCCACAGGTTCATCGCGCCCGCACCCCGCGGGAAGCCGGCGAGATGGCACTCCAGCTCGCGCGCCGCGGCGCCGCGCTACCGGCCTAGCCAGCCAGCGCAGCCACACGCGCTGGCTCAGCAACGGATCGTGCATGGCTGAGCAGGCGCTGGAGCAGGTGCTGGTGATCCCGCGCGCGACCGTCCCCGGGGGCTGCTCGTTCCGTGGCATCCGCCGCGCCTCGGAGGGCGACCTCGATCGGCTGCGGCTCGCGTTGCGCAGGCACGGGCGCTTCGTGGCGCGCACTGCGGCAGAACGGGACGCCGCATACAAGCAACCGATCCCGTACGTGGTGCTGCGCGACGGCGCCGCCATCTTCCTCATGGAGCGGACCGAGGCCGGCGGCGATCCGCGCCTGCACCGCAAGGCGAGCATCGGGGTCGGCGGGCACGTCAACCCGGTCGACGCCGGCGACGATCCGCTGGCCTCCGCGCTGCGACGAGAGTGGGCCGAAGAGCTGCACGTGGCCTGGGAGCCGGACTTCGGGTTGGTCGGCGTCCTGAACGACGACACCGACGCGGTGGGCGCGGTTCATCTCGGCATCGTCTTCGTGGTCAACGCCGCGGGGCGACCGGTTGCGGTCCGCGAGCACGCCAAGCTGAGCGGCAGGTTCGTGGCCACCGAGGAGCTGCGCGCCGCGTGGGACCGCCTCGAGAGCTGGTCGCGCCTGGTCGCGGCCTCACTCCTGGGCTGAAGCGGCGCCGCGCTGTCGCGGGCCTATACTCGATCGATGGCGCCACTGCGGCGGATGCTGGCGATCTCGGCGCTGGCGCTCGCCCTCTCGGCGGTCGCCTCGCCAGGTCGCGCCGCCGGCGACCACCTCGTACGGCTGCACCTCGACGGCGAGATCGACCCGGTCAGCGCCGGGTACGTCGAGGCTGGCATCTCGTCCGCTGCCGACGGCGGCGCCGCGGCCGTGGTGCTGGAGATCGACTCCCCGGGCGGGGACCTGGCGAGCATGGACCGCATCATCAAAGCCATCCTCGGCAGCAGGCTGCCGGTGCTTACCTACGTCGCTCCGGGCGGAGCGCGGGCCGGGTCGGCCGCAACGTTCGTGACCCTCGCCGGCGACGTGGCGGCGATGGCCCCCAACACGAACATCGGCGCTGCATCGGTGGTGAGCAGCACCGGCCAGGATCTTCCGCCAACCCTGGCGCGCAAGGTCACCAACGATGCCGTGGCACGCATCCGGGATCTCGCGCAGTCGCACGCACGCAACGCAGACTGGGCCGAGTCTGCGGTTCGCAACGCGGCGAGCATCGGCGTCGCGCAGGCGGTCGGGATGAAGCCGCCGGTCGTCGACCTCGAGGCGCCTGACCTCGCCGCGCTGCTGGCGGCGGTCGACAGCGGACATCGGGCCGATGGGCATCTCTACCGCCACAACGGGGCGGCGCTCCCCAGGCTCAGCGGGCTGCCGCTGCAGGAGTCCGAGATGAACTTCGGCCAGCGACTGCTGGAGCTGCTCGGGGACCCGAACATCGTCTTCGTCCTGTTCACGCTCGGCTTCTTCGGCATCGTCGCGGAGTTCTTCCACCCGAACTTCTTCACCGGCACGCTCGGCGCGGTGGCGATCGTTCTGGCCTGGGTCGGATCCAACTCCCTGCCGCTGAATGTCGGGGGCCTGCTGTTGATCGGGCTCGGAATCGGCCTGTTCATCCTGGAGCTGCATGTCACCAGCTTTGGGCTGCTCACGATCGGTGGGGTGGTCAGCTTCGTGTTCGGCGCCTTCGCCCTCTTCAACGGAGTCGACCTCAACCGACCGGTCGAAGTCCACGTCAGCCCGATCATCGTCGGGGTCGTGATCGTCTTCGTGCTCGTCTACCTGTGGACCGTGATGCGCGGGGTGATCGCCACCCGTCGCCGTCCCGCGGGCGCCCTTCCGATCGCCGCCGTGATGGGTACCATCGGGCAGGCCCGGACGCTGATTGCCCCGAGTGGGATCGCCTATGCTGGCGGAGAGACGTGGTCCGCCCGCAGCCGCAGCGGCGAGATTCAGCCTGGTAGCCCGCTGCGCGTCGTCGGAGCCGAAGGCCTCGAGCTCATTGTGGAAGCGGCGCCCGATGCCAGCGCATCGGAGAGCGCCCCGAAGGAGGAGTAAGGCAATGCAGCCGATCACGCTCGCGATCATCGCCATCGTGGTGGTCATCGCGCTCTTCCTCGCCTTCTCGATCGTGAAGGTGGTGCGTGAGTACGAGCGGCTGGTGGTCTTCTTCCTGGGGCGCATCCAGGGGGCAAAGGGGCCGGGCCTGGTGCTCCTCATCCCGTTCGTGCAGCAGGCGGTGAAGGTCGACCTTCGCGAGCGCTTCCTGGAGGTGCCGCAGCAGACGTGCATCACCAAGGACAACGCACCGATTAGCATCGACTTCCTGGTCTACTCAAAGGTCTTCGACCCCGCGGTGACGGTGACCGCGGTGACCGATTTCACCGGCGCCTCGCAGGCATTGGCCGCGACCACGTTGCGCGCCGTGATCGGCGACATCCCGCTCGACGATGTGCTCGCCAAGCGCGAGGAGATCAACACCGTGCTGCGCACCAAGCTCGATGAGGTGACGCACCGATGGGGCGTCAAGATCACCAACGTCGAGATCCGGGAGATCGTCCCGCCTCGGGATATCCAGGAGGCGATGAATCGGCAGATGAGCGC
>JALYXZ010000233.1 GCA_030946825.1 Chloroflexota bacterium
TCGACGGTGCCGATTCAACCGCCGCATAGGCCTGGGCGGGGAAGATCGGCGGCGCCGGAGGCCCGCGAAAATCGAGGCGGGAGGCGATGCTGTTGGCCGTCTTGTCACGGGTGGCAATCGGCGCCACGCGCCAGTTGTCCTCGATGAAGCGCAGGATCGAGGTGTAGTCGTACACCGTGCTGTCGATCGTCCCACGCCGAACGAAGGGCGAGATGAAGATCGCCGGCACCCGGAAGCCGTACCCGTCGAGGTCCGGCAGCTGGCGAGGGACGACGTGGTCGTAGTAGCCACCCCAGTCGTCATGGGTCAGCACAAACAGGCTGCTGTTCCATGCGCTGCTGCGCATCACCGAGCTGACCAGCGAGGCGCCGAAGTTCTGCCCGACGGTCACGTTGCCCGGCGGATGCTCACTCGAGCTGCTCGGGACGATGTAGGAGACCGCCGGCAGCGTGCCGTTCTTCAGATCGGTGTAGTACTCGGACAGGTCGACGATGTTCTTGTACAGCGCCGGAGTGTCTAGGAAACGCGGGAAGGCGAGCAGCGGCGCCCACACCACCTGCGGCGCTGCGCCGCCCCCGCTCGGCCGCTTTGGACAGGTCTTGGCCTGGAGGCAGCGGTACGTGATTCGCGGGTCGTAGTTCTGGATGTACATCTTCCAGCTCACGCCCGCGGCCTGCAGGCGGTCGAAGATGGTGGTCGCGGTGAAGCCGCCCTTTGGGATCCCGCCGTGCGAGCCGGCGGCCTGGCCGGCGACCCAGAACAGGTGGTTGGTCTGGCTGCCGCCCCACGCCGAGCTGAAGAACCGGTCGGCCAGCACGTAGTCCTTGGCCAGGTTCCAGTAGAGCGGCAGGTCGCGCCCGTCCCAGTAGCCCATCGGTGCCACTTCGTTGAGCTTCCGCAGGCGCTGCGCATACACGAAGCCGTTCATCGCGCCGCTGTTGTAGGCCAGCAGCGCCGAGTCCTTGCCGTGATCGGGGTCGGTGGTTCGCTGTGTGGCGATGTGGTACGGCTTGATGCAGCCGGTCGCCGGTGCCACGGAGGGCTGGACGGGGGTCGGGACCGGGGTCTGCTTCGGCTTCGGGGTCGGCGCACCGGACCTGGACGGGCTTGGCGATGGCGTCGCGAGCGTTGGCTCGCGCGGCATGCAGGTGTCGGCGGGGATGCCATCGGCGCCGGGGAACGTGCCGAAATAGTTGTCGAAGGTGTGGTTCTCCTGCATCAGAACCAGCAGGTGCTCGATCTTCGTCGCCGGCTTCGGCCCCGGGCTGGGGCTGGCGCCGTGGGCTGAGGACGGAAGCAGGGTAACCGCCGAGATCATCGCTGCCAGCGCCATCCTGCCGAGCGTGCGGATGGTCATGCCTGCTTCTTCTCCACGAACGGCTGGAGCGAGTAGATGCGGATCACGGTCTCCAGCTGCTTCCTGCCGCTGGCGTCGATCACGTCGGCCTTCTGCTCGTAGACCAGCACGCCGTTGTACTTCTTCACGTAGTTCATCAGCACCTTGTCGAAGTGGGGCGAGCGGGCCGCGGACCAGATGTCCCAGGCCGCGTAATGGAGCTTGAGGGTACGAATCGCCAGGTCGGCGTTGATGATCGGGTCATAGGCCGGGTTCCGATGCAGCGGGTTGGGGCTGACGCTCAGCCCCTGTGATCGACGATGACCATAGAACTGAATGAGGTTCGAAAGCGTTGGCCCGATGGTCATGAACGCGGCGCCCTCTGGTACGTGGCCGTTGATCCAGGCGCCCGCCTCACGGCCTCCGGGGAGTCCGCCAGTGCCCGCCAGCGACCCGGTCGCCGAGCCAGCCCCCAGGTTGCCGATGCTGGCCAGGCCGATGCTGGCCACCAGGGCGACCGAGATCAGCGCGGCGACCCCGCGACCGATGGTCCCGCTCCGCTGCGGCTCGACGCGGCGTCGCTCGGCGAGCCAGCGCGCGAGGCGGGAGGGGATCAGGTCCACGACCCGGCAGGCAAGGATGATCAGGGCCGGCGTGATCGGCAGCAGGTACTGGTAGCCCTTCACCGGCCAGAACTGGAAGAACAGGAGGGGCACGAAGATCCAGGCCAGCAGGAGGCGGTCCTGCCACGACGCCCGCCGAATGGCGAGCGCCACGCCGACGATGGCCAGCAGGAGCAGCAGCCAGCCGAGCGCCATCGGCAGGATCTCCGCGTAGAACGTGAAGCTGTGGTTCGGCCGGCGCAGCAGCTGCCAGACCAGGAACTGCCGTGCGGTCCCCGACGCGTTGCTGATCGCGATCGAGATCGGGTACGGCGACAGGGCGATCACGAATGCGAGCAGCGCCACCACCAGTCGTCGCCAGCCGAGGTGGACGGTGGGCGTCATCAGGATGAATGCAGCAGCCACCGGCAGGACCAGGATCGCGGTCTCCTTGGCCAGGAACGTCAGCCCCGCGGCGAACGCGGCGAGGTACAGGTACCGCGCCCGGTCCAGGGCAACGTAGCGGGCCAGCAGCAGCATCGAGAGCAGGAAGAGGGTCGTCTCCGGCCCGTCCAGCAGGACCTGGCGGGTGACGCTGATGTGGTACGGCAGGATGGCCAGGATCAGCGCCGCGCCCGCGCCCACGCGGCGGTTGAAGAGCTGCGCCCCGAGCAGGTAGATGAGCGGGATGGCGGCCACGCCAAAGGCGACCGACACCATCCGCGCCGCCGTGTCGCTGACCCCCGACTGGAAGACGAGCGACAGGAGGAACTGCACCAGGAGCGGGTGCGCGCGGAAGATTGCGAAGAACTGCGCGTACTCCGGATTGCCGGCCAGCGCGGCGGCCTGGCCGGCGTACACCGCCTCGTCGCTGTTGAAGCCCACCGCACCGAGGCCCCATGCACGAAGAACGGCGGCGGCAATCACCGCTACCGTCACCACTGCCCAGGGGACGATGAGATCTACCCGGATGCCGGGAGACACGCGCGCTCGCGCGATCGGTGCTGCCTCCACGCTACTCGTAACGAAGCGGTCGGGAGTGGCGCCGGTGCGTTCAGTCATGGCGTTCCCGAGAGTCTAGAGCAGGTAGAGAACTGCCGCCGGGGCGGCTCAGGGCCGGCCGGCGGCAGCGGGTGCCCGAGGCTGGCGCGCCGGGGGGGCGACGCGCCAGCCCTGGTTCAGTACCTCACCCAGCGGTCCGGATGGAGCCTTCCTCGACCGTCTCGACGGCGGCGTCCGGGCTGATGGGGATGGCGATCACCTCGGCGAGGTGAGGGGCGTTCTCCGGCGTCACGTAGCCGTCGGCGAAGACGAGGGGAAGCACCTCGGCCCACTCATGACCGGGGACCCGGATCCGCCACATCGAGGCGTTGCCGAGTGCCTGGCGCAGGAGCTTCTCCTCCTTCTCCCGCAGCGCCGCGTAGTCGGACTCGCCGATTCGGATGTGCGGGGCGAAGGTGGAGAACGGGGGGAACCCGTACGCGTCGTCGGTGTTGTCGATCAGCTGCGGGACCGCATCGTCGCGGGTGATCCGCTCGCGCAGTGCCTCGCCCCGCTCCATGATCACCACATGCCCGATGGGCGCCTCTGTGCCGATCTGGCAGTCGAGGAGCGTGTTGATGTGGTACTTGGGCGGCGGAACCAGGATCTGCACGACCGAGTTGACTGACATGATCGGCAGGTTCAGGTTGCCCATGAAGCGACCCACCGAGCGGCCCGACTTGGAGTGGAGCCGGCTCTGGATGGCGAGCGCCGCGCGCTGTCGGCGCGGGAGCTCTCCGCCCTTGATCGACGCCATGGTGTGGTAGCTGAGGGTCATCGGCTTCGGGTAGCAGACCGCGCGGCCGTCCGGGGTGATGATCGTCATGTCATCGCTCAGGAAGTGGTACGCGTGATCGCGCACCAGCTTGATGACCGTGCTGGTCTTGCCGGTATCGGTCTGCGCCGAGAGAAGGACCGCCTTGCCATCGACGACGAGCGAGGCGGAGTGCAGAAGCACGTGATCACGCGACACGAGCAGGAAGCGGAGCAGCGCCTCGATCACGTTGGTGTACAGCACGTGGCGCGACTGGGCCAGGAGCGGTGTGACGTCGACCTTGATCGGGTCACCCATCGTGATCCGGAAGTTGGCGCCGGCCATTCCCAGGTGCTCGAAGTAGCTCAGCTTGGTGTCCTTCTGCTCGAAGCGCGTGTGCATCGAGGGGAAGGCGCCAACCCGGGCGACGCGGATCTGGATGTCGGCCTTGCCGCTGGTCTCGGTGCGGAAGTAGCGCAGCTCCGGGAGCTCGACGTCCGAGTCGAGGCGAATCACGCCGGCGACGTCGTACACGAACTCGAAGGCCGAGCTGGGGCCGACCGCGCTGAGATGACGCTTGGGGGCGTCGGCCCCCGCCACGCCGAGGTCACCGAGCGGCTTGTCCGCGACGACGGCCCAGATCCAGCCATCGGCCAGGACGTAGCGCACCATGAACAGCGCGACCAGGGTGAAGAGGTTCGCCATCAGCGGGTTCAAGCCGATGACCTGCGCCAGCAGCCACAACATCGGTACGCGCAGCAGCAGCGTCGCGTTGTTGAGGCCGAGGAACGAGACGAACCGGGAGACCGCTCCACGTCGGGCGGTTCGACCCCCGAAGGCCCAGTGCTCGACGCCCACGAAATTCCAGGTCGAGGAGAGCTGGGTGGCGACCACGGCGGCCACCAGGATGTTGATCTGGAACGGTGCGGATGTCAGCAGCGCGAACGCCAGCTGGTTGACGACGAGTCCCGACAGCCCGACGAGGGCGAAACGGAACGCAGGAGGAACCGGGCGGGGAAGGGCGAACGAACGTGTGGCCAACGGAATAAAACCCCCAATGTCTTTAGCCGCCGGAAGGGCACCCATGCGGCAGGGCACGATTGGACACGAAACGTTGCCTTCCCACAACGCCTCGCTGCGAGACTGGACTGGATATGAGTGCAAGCGGGCGGCACTTCCCACGGCGCAGATACCTGCGTGATCGATGGGAGAAGGGAGTACCTTCCGCGATCCGCAGACTAGTACTTCTGGGCTATGCGCGTCAACCGAAACCGCACCGAAACGTTGCTCGCCTGCACCGTGGAACGGGGCTTGCCCGAGGACCCGGTGAGCGGCGAAACATTAATGCTGGACTCACTGGTTGATAATGCAGCCCATCTAGCATGAACCGCATGTTCCAAGGGCTCGACTGGCTGCTGCGGCGTTCGCAGACCGCGCTGGACGCGGCGATGCCGCGCGCGCGTCGCGCGGCGCAGCTCGAGTCGCTTCCGTGCTCATTGTGCGGAGCGCCCGCGACAGGCTGGATCTTCAGCACGGACATGCGAGACGGGGTGCAGGAGATCGAGGGGTCAGCCGTATGTGCGGCTCACCAGCGCGAGACGATCAGGAAGGTGGCTGGGTAGGCTCCGGACGGCCGCGCCGACCACGTCGCGTCGGAAAGGTCGCGAGCCGCAGGCGGAGCACCATCAGCAGCGCTTCGCGCATGATCGCGCCACTCATCTTGGAGTTGCCGGCGACGCGATCCCGGAACGTGATCGGGATCTCCACGATCCGTGCGCCGCGGCGGAACGCGGACCACGTCATCTCGATCTGGAATCCGTACCCGTTGGCGTAGCCCGACGAAAGGTCCTGCGCGGCGAGCGTGTCGCGCCGCCACGCCTTGAAGCCGCCGGTCAGGTCGCGAAACGGCATGTGCAGCACGGTGCGCGCGAACAGGCTGCCACCGCGGCTGATCACCCGCCGCTTGGTGCTCCATCCCGGCGTCCCGCCCCCGGCCACGTACCGGCTGCCGATCACCAGGCCCACCCGCGGGTCGTCGACGAGCGGCTTCAGCAGGCGAGGCAGGTCCGACGGGTCGTGGCTGAAATCGCAGTCCATCTGCACGACGTACTCGATCCCGGGTCGGGCGAGCGCCTCTCGGAACCCGGCGCGATAGGCCGCGCCCAAGCCTTCCTTGCCCTGCCGATGGAGGACGCTCACGGTCGGGCTGGCGGTAGCCAGGCCGTCGGCCAGCAGACCGGTGCCATCCGGCGAGTTGTCGTCGACCACCAGGACGTTGATCCCCGGCGCCGCTGCTTCGATGGCGCCCACCATCTTCTCGAGATTCTCGCGCTCGTTGTAGGTGGGAAGCACCACGCAGGTCGCGCTGTACATATGCCCGTCCGCTTCAAGATTCGTCAATTGATCCCCCAAGGTGCAGGACTATGGATGCCGCCCGGCGCGGCCGCCACCGGACGAAAGGGTGAGAGGGTACCAGTGCGGGGTGGTCAGCTCCCGATCACCGGCGGGCGCCGCTTGCAGATCCCGCGGCCAGGCGCGCGGCCAATTCATCGCGCAGACGCGACCGCGCGATCATCGGTCCCAGCCCGGCGCGCCGGGCTGCCGCGTGACCCTCGAGGTCGCGATGCGGGCCGAAGAGCAGGATCGCCGGTCCGGCCGTTCCGGCCTCATCGCGCCAGTCGCTGAGGGTCGTCCCCCACCCCGGCTGGCGCTCGCCCCAATCGACGACCAACAGCTCGACGCCGCCAGCCGGGGGCAGCTGGTCGGGGGCCGCCACCCGACGCACGGTGACGCCCGCGCGGAGGGCCGCGTCCTCGATCCACGACCCGGCGATCAGGTCGCGGACGAGGGCGACAATGCTCACTTGGAGGCCGCGTTCGGTCCGTTGGAACCGGTGGTGGCCGCAGTGGTGGCGACACCCGGGTCGCGGGCCGGCGGGGTCTCCGCGAGCGCCGCCATCGCCTCCGGATAGCCCAGGGGACGCAGCCCGGGGTGCGCGTGGCCGTTGGCGGCGGGCTCGTAACCGTACCGCGAGATGCGCATCGGATAGATCCCGATCGCCACCGGCGCGCGCACCTCGACCGACAGCTCGAGGCCGATCTCGTCGCGGTTCCAGAGCTCCCCGAGCTTCGCAGCTTCACGATCCGGCAGCCCGATGAAGGCGACGGTCCCGTTCCGCTGCAGTCGCGACATCGCGTCGGGATCGTCGAGTCCGAATCTTCGGCGCAGCTCCGCGACCGGGACATATGCGCGCGAGCTGATGAATCGCCGAAGGCTCGAAGTGCTCGGCCGCTTGCTGGCATTCATGAGGTTCGGGCCAGTGTACCGGCCATCGGCATCGGTCGCTGCGCGGTGGTTCAGCGTCGCTCGCCGAACAGGGTCCGCACCACGAACAGCACGTTGGCCGGCCGCTCGGCGAGGCGGCGCATGAAGTACGGATACCACTCCGTCCCGTATGGGACGTAGATGCGCAGCCGATATCCCTCGTCGATCAGCCGTCGCTGTAGATCTCGGCGAATGCCATACAGCATCTGGAACTCGAACCGGTCCGGACCGATGGCGTGCTGGCGGACGTGCGCCAGCACGGCCGCGATCATCCTCGGGTCGTGGGTCGCCACCCCGGGATAGGCGTCGGCATCCAGCAGCATCGTGACCAGCTCGACGAACGAGCGATCGATCTCATCGCGCCGCTGCCATGCGATCGACTCGGGCTCCGCATACGCACCCTTGCAGACACGCACCCGCACACGCTCGGCGGCAAGCTCGGCAACATCGGCCCGCGACCGGTGGAGATAGGCCTGGATCACCGGCCCCACGTCCCAGCCATCGGCTCGCAGGCGCCGAACGATCTCGAGGGTCGAATCCGTGTCGCGCGACGACTCCATGTCGATCCGGACGAAGATGCCATGCCGTCTGCCCGCGGCGACCACCGGACCGATGACCTGGAGGCAGGTCTCCACGCCCAGCTCGAGGCCCATCTGGGTCAGCTTGAGGCTGACGTTGGCGTCCAGTCCGTCAGCCGCGATGCGCTCGATGGTTGCCACATACGCGGCCGCGGCGGCGTCGGCGGTGGCTCGGTCGCTGACGCTTTCGCCCAGGACGTCGAGCGTGGCGCTCGCCCCGGAGGCGTTGAGCGCGCGGACCGCCTCGGCCGCCTCGGCCAGGGTGGTCCCGGCCACGAAGCGGAGCGCCACGCGGCGCAGGCCCGGCGTGCGCAGCGCGAGGCGCGCCACCCATCGTCGATGCGAGAGCCACAGGAACAAGGCGCGGAGCGGCCCGTCGAGCATCGCGGCCATGCTAGCCGCCTAGCGGCCGTCCGGACGGCCGTCCAAGCGGCGCCCGTGGCCCCAGCCGCGCGCCCGCTCCACGGCGCGTCGGATCATCTCCTTGGTCGGCACGTTCGACGGGCGGTCCGGGTGCCCCGGATAGGCCCGCAGGACCAGGGCCGGCGTCGCCGTGGCGCCGTCAGGGTCGATGTCGGTGCCATCGATCCGAATCGTGGGTGACCCCGGAAAGCGGAGCAGCTCGGCGTCCTCGCCGGAGCTGACTGCGACCATCTGGATCGGCGTCTCGAAGGCGTCCTCGGTGAGCACCTCCACTAGGCGCTGGCGCGTCTCCATGTAGTGCGGGTCGCCATCCCAGAACAGGAGCTCGACGCGCACCGCTACCTCGAGCCGGTCGTGGCGAAGAAGGCGATCAGGCCGAGCAGCGCAACCCCTCCCAGCGCGGCGCCGACCCATACCCGCCGGCGCTCCGCCCCGGTCATCCCCTCCCGGAGGTCTGCAGGCCGGTTCCGGTCGGCGCGGCCACGCCAGGCGAGATAGCGCTCCGTGTTGAGGTCACGCGCGTCGCGGTGCCGGTAGGCGGACCATGCCGGCCAGGCAATCGCGTATGCGGCGGCGGCGGCGACCGCGGCGACCAACAGCCAGATGAGCGGCGTCATGCGCGCAGCGTAGCGTTCGGCGCGTCCTCCGCAGCCTGATCGACGAGCCACGTCACCCGCTCCCCGCGCACTCGGCCCGCCGGCAGCGCCGCCCCGGAGTGCACGCCGCGCAGCGCGTCCGCCTTGTCGGCGCCGGTGACCGTGAACAGGGCGAGCCGCGCCGCGTCGAGCACCGGGAAGGTGAGCGTCATCCGCCACGCGGCGGGGCCGGGCGCCCAGTTGGCAACCACCCAGCGATCGACCACGGTCAGCGCCGCGCTCTCCGGGAAGAGCGATGCGGTGTGCCCATCGGGTCCCATGCCCAGGCAGATCAGGTCGAAGCGCGGCGGTTCGGCTCCCCGCGCCTCGAAGGCGAGGCGCAGCTCTCCCTCGTAGGCGAGCGCCGCGGCCTCCAGATCGGCGACCTCCGCCTGCATGCGGTGCACCGCATCGGCACGCACGCCGCGCGGACCGCCGGTCAGCGGCGCGATGAGCATCTGGTACGCGACGCCGAAATTCGACTCGGGGTGGTCCGGCGGCACCGCGCGCTCGTCGACCCAGAAGAACTCCACCCGGTTCCAGTCGATCTGCCCGCGCCGGGGCGCCGACACGAGGAGCGGAAAGACGAGCTTGGGCGTCGAGCCGCCCGAGAGGGCAACCCGGAAGCGGCCGCGTTGCTCGATGGCCGCCTGACCCTCGGCCAGGAAGCGGTCGGCGGTGGCCGCGGCGACCGCCGGCGGATCCGGGTAGGTCTCGAAGGTCGGGGCGCTCACTCGGTACCGCTGTCGCCCGGTTGCGCCGAGGCGAGCAGGATGGCCGCGGCACGCAGCGCCGCCTCGTAGACGAGCTCGTGGCTCTCGACCACCAGCTGCTGGCTGAGTAGGTGCGACTCGGTCTCCTCCGGGACGGCGGTCCGCCGCAGGGAGGCGGTCATCCCGTCGGCGTTGGTGACCACCGTCGCCTGCCGGGCATCGCGGTCGATGATGAACTCGGCGGCCCCGGTCTCGCCCAGGGAGCGAAGGCGGAGCTGAACCAGCTCTCCGGGGGGCAGCTGATCGACGGGCTGCGGCTCGATGACCAGGTCGACCATCTCGTAACGGCCCTCCAGTCGGAGGCGCGCGGCGCCATCGGTGAGAGGCTGGATGGTCCGGTAGCGCTTCCAGCCCAGGCGAGTTGCCAGCCAGCCCGCGTACAGCAGCGCCTGGCTCAGGGGAGACGCGACCCCCGGAGCAATGTCGTCGCCGCTCGCCACCACGTGCTCGGGCCTCCCCTGCGGCCCGGCCGCGTAGCGGATCAACAGCCGGTTGAGATTCGGCAGGTACCGGCGGAACCTGGGCGTGTCGAAGAACTGGGCGGTGAGCTCCTGGAGCGGCCCCAGCCGCTCCCAGCTCAGGTCGCCGACCCCGGTCCGCCGCCGCAGCGTGCCGAGCCGCCTGAAGCCGACCAGCAGGTCGTCGAAGTCCGAGCTGTCGACGATCAGCCGGTCCGCGATCTCGACCAGCTGCTCAAAGACGGGGTGACCGATCGGCGGCGCCCCGGGCCACCAGACGAGGGTCGGTAGATCGTGGATCAGCAGCGGCGCCACCACGCCGGCCAGGTGGCTCGCCGCCTCGCCGCGCACGGTGAGGATCACCTGCTCGTAGCAGACGCGCTCGCCACCACCGGTCGGGGTCTGGCAGTGGACGCTGATCCGGGCATCCACGGAGTCGCCGGGCGCCTCGTGATTGGCGACCAGGACGATCGCGCGTGAGGGGTGGCGCGCCCCGAGCCCCATCATGGTCTTCACCACCCGCGACGCCGCCGCTTCGTCGAGGACGGTGACGATCAGGTTCAGGACCGATGCGCGGGCATGGGCCAGATCGGTGGTATCCGCAGACTCGTCGCCCTGGATCAGCTGCCGGACGGGCACATGCCAGAGCGTCAACAGCTGCGCCTCAACCGCCCGAACGGTGGTGCCGCGTTCCTCCCAGACCGGGGTGGCGAGGGTCTCCCCCTCCCCGAAGCGCATCAGGCGCCGATGGACTGCCCGCTCCCGCTCAGCATCGTCGGCCGCCGGTCGCGGCGTGTCGGGGAGCTGCGGCGGCGCTCCTTCGCTCATCGGGCCGGCGTCAGGGACGACGCCACTGGCGCCCGTCCCGCTCCAGGAGCTCGTCGGCCGCCGGCGGGCCCCACGTCCCGCCCGCATAGAAGTGCAGCGCGCCGCCCTCGCCGCTGGCCCAGGCCTTGAGCACCGGCTCGAGGATCTCCCAGGCGCGCTCGACCTCGTCGCCGCGGGTGAACAGCGAGGGATCGCCGATCATCGCATCGAGCAGGAGCGTCTCGTACGCATCGGGCGAGTCGACGGCGAACGACGAGCCATACCGGAAGTCCATGTTCACGCTGCGGATCTGCAGCCCCTGTCCCGGCACCTTGGCGCCGAAGCGGAGCAGGATCCCTTCATCGGGCTGGATCCGGATGGCCAGGATGTTGGGATCGATGGCCGGCGTGCCGGCACGCGCGAAGAGCGCCAGTGGTGCGCGCTTGAACTGGACGCTGATCTCGGTCGCCCGGGTGGCGAGCGTCTTCCCGGTGCGGATGTAGAACGGCACCCCGGCCCAGCGCCACGAGTCGATGGCGACCTTCATGGCCACGAACGTCTCCGTCTGCGAGTCGGGCGCCACCTCCGGCTCGTCCCGGTAGGCGTGCACCTTCTCGCCCTCGACCCACCCGGAGACGTACTGGCCGCGCACCACGTTGGCGGCGACGTCCGACCGGGTCATCGGCTTCACCGCGCGCAAGACCTTCACCTTCTCGTCGCGGAGGTCCTGGGCCTTGAACTCGACCGGCGGCTCCATGGCGAACACGGTGAGCAGCTGGAGCCCGTGGTTCTGGACGATGTCCCGCAGCGCGCCCGTCTGGTCGTAGAACTCGCCGCGACCCTCGACGCCGACCGTTTCGGCGACGGTGATCTGCACCGAGTCGATGTAGCGGCGGTTCCAGATCGGTTCGAAGAGGCCGTTTCCGAAGCGGAAGACCGCGAGGTTCTGGACCGTCTCCTTCCCGAGGTAGTGGTCGATGCGGTAGACCTGCGACTCGTCGAAGACCTGGTTGATCTCTCGGTTCAGCTTGCCGGCCGATACGAGGTCGAAGCCAAATGGCTTCTCCACGATGACCCGGGACCACCCCCGCTTCGCGTCCAGCGGGCGCTCCTCGCCGCTCTCGGCCAGTCCGGCGGCCCCGAGCTGCTTGACGATCTCCGGATACAGCGTCGGGGGGACGGCGAGGTAGAAGAGGCGGTTTCCCGCGGTCCCGCGGTCGCGATCGAGCCGCTCCAGGCGCTTGGCGAGCTCTTTGTAGGCGGCGGGCTCATGGAACTCACCGCGCTGATAGGCGACCCCCTGCGCGAACGAGTCCCAGACCGCGGTGTTGACCGGGCGGTTGCGGCTGTACTCGTTGATCCCCTCGAGCAGGTGATCGCGGAACTGATCATCGGTCATCTCCCGGCGGGCAAAGCCCACCACGCTGAACTCCCCGGGCAGGAACCCTCCGAGCATCAGGTTGTAGAGCGCCGGCCCGAGCTTGCGAAGGGTAAGGTCGCCGGTGGCGCCGATGATGATCATCGTGCACGGCTCCGGCATGCGATCCAGCCGCAGCCCTTCGCGCAGCGGATTCGGCGACGGGCGCTGACCGTTCCCGTCGCGCTGGGGGCGTGCGTCGGCGGAGATGTCGGGCTCGGTGACGCTGGTCGCCGGCGTGGCCCGGGTGGTCAAGTTCGGCCGCCCCCGGTGCTGTCGCCGGTCGTCGACGTCGGACTCGCGGCCTTGATCGCATGCCCGCCGAACTCGTTGCGAAGCGCGGCCAGCACCTTGTCGGTGTACGAATCCGGCGTCCGGCGGCTGCGGAACCGCTGGAGAAGCGAAAGGGTGATGATCGGGGCCGGGACATCATGGTCGATGGCATCCTGCACCGTCCAGCGTCCCTCCCCTGAGTCGGCCACCCAGCCGGCAATCGCCTCCAGCTCGTTGCCCTCCCGAGTGAAGGCCTCCGCGGCAAGCTCCAGCAGCCAGGAGCGGATGACGCTGCCGTGGTTCCACATCCTGGCCACGGCGGCCAGGTCGAGCTCGTATTCGGAGGCGTGGAGGATGTCGAAGCCCTCGCCGTATGCCTCCATGATCCCGTACTCGATGCCGTTGTGGACCATCTTCACGTAATGGCCCGCGCCGGCGCCACCGCAGTACAGGTAGCCATCCACCGGGGCGAGGTCCTTGACCAGCGGCTCGAAACGATCGAACACCTCGCGCTTGCCGCCGACCATCGCGCAGAAGCCGACCTGCAGACCCCAGATGCCACCGCTGACGCCCATGTCCAGGAACTCGAACCCCTCCTTCTCGAGCTCAGCGGCCCGCCGCTGCGAGTCGTGGAAGTTCGAGTTGCCGGCGTCGATGATCACGTCGCCGGGCTGGAGGATCCCGGTCAGCTGGCGGATCATGGCATCGGTTGCCTCTCCGGAGGGAACGCTGATGATCACGTGACGCGGAGCGGCGAGCAGGCGATCGAGCGCGGTGATCGGCTCGGCGACCGAGATCCGACCCTCGTTCTCCGGTTCGGCGGCGATCTCCTCCGCCACCGCTGCGGTGCGGTTCCAGGCGGCCACCTCGTGGCCGGCGCGCGCCAGGCGTCGCGCCATTCCCGCCCCCATCCTGCCCATGCCGCAGATCCCGACCTGCATCGTCGCCTCCGTCGTTTCGTCGTGCGTTTCGACTACGCCTGCACGCTTCCCGCCAGCGCACCGTCCACCATCGCCAGCAGCCGGTCGAGGCCCTCTTCTAGCGACGCGAGGTGGACCCGCAGCACGCGTCGATTGCGCCGCTGCAGCGACTCCAGGTCGCCCAGCGCCTGGGCCGCGATCAGCGTGCCAAAGCTCTCTTCCCAGCCGGGGATCGGGAGGTCCTTGGCCGGTTCCGCGGTCAGCTGCAGGTAGACCCCGGACGGCGGTCCGCCCTTGTGCAGCTGACCGGTCGAGTGCAGGAAGCGCGGGCCGAAGCCCAGCGTGGTGGCGGTTCCCAGGGCATCCCGCGTCCGCCGCCGGATGCGCTGCAGCCGGTCGCGGACCGGCGGCTCCATCGGCAGGTAGGCGAGGATCGCCAGGTAATCGCCGCCGCGCACCAGCTCGAGCAGCTGGCGCACCGCGCCCTCGACGCTGTACGGCGAGTCGCCGAGCGCGGAGGCATCGGCGTAAGCGGCGAGGCCCGGCTCGGCGACGATCGGCGCCGGGGCGGGCAGCGCGCCGCGCTCCCGGTAGCGCTCGAGGAGGGCGCTGGTGGCATCCTTGCTCTCCTGCACGTTGGGCTGATCGAAGGGATCGATGCCCAGCACGATGCCGGCGGCGGCGGTCGCGATCTCCCAGCGGACGAATTCGGCGCCGATGTCGAGCGGAGCCTGCAGACCGATGCGCTGCACCGGGTGCCCGGCCGATTCCAGCTGGCCAGCGAGGGCGTCGAGGGACTCGTCCTCGTCCCCGGCGAGCGACAGGAAGACGAAGCAGCGGTCGGCGCCATACGCCGACGCGTCCGCGAGCGGCTCCCCGACCACCGGCACGATCCCGGTTCCATGCTTGCCGGTGCTCTCGGCGATGATCTGCTCCGCCCAGTCGCCAAAGCTCGCCAGGCGCGGCGTGGTCAGGATCGTCAGCTTGTCGCGGCCGGCCCGCGCCGCCTCGCCGATGGTGGCGCCCAGCTGAAGCCCGGGGTTCTCGTTCGGCGGGCGGTGGCACGCCTCGGCCATGCGTCCCGCGGCGTCCAGCAGCCCGGCCAGGTCGACCCCGTGAAGCGCGGCGGGCACCAGCCCGAAGACGCTCAGCGCCGAATACCGGCCCCCGACGTCCGGTGGCGCCTCGATGATGCCCCGGAACTCCTGGGAGCGGGCGACGTCGACCAGCGCGGTGCCGGGGTCGGTGATGGCCAGGAAGTCGAGGGCCGGCGCGACCTCGGCCATCGCGGCGTGGTAGGCATTCGGCTCGGTGGTCGTCCCCGACTTGCTGCTGACGCAGAAGATGGTCCTGGCCGAGGCCGCCCACCCGCGGAAGCCGCGCACCACGTCCGGATGCGTCGAGTCGAGGATCCGCAGCGTGACGTCGCCGTCGGGGAAGGTGCGGCTGAACAGCTCGGGCGCCAGGCTGGAGCCTCCCATCCCGAGCACCGCTGCGCGCCGGTAGCCATCGGCCCGGACCGCGTCGGCCAGGTGCCCGAGCTCGGTGACCCGCGACCGCATCGTCTCGGGCAGGTCGAGCCAGCCCATCCACCGGGCAAGATCCTCGGGAGCCTTGCCCGAAGCAGCCCACAGGCTGCCGTCCTTGGCCCACAGGCGGGTGGCCACATCGTCGGCTGTCCAGGCGCGAAGGCGCCCCGCAACCGCCTCGGCGACGTCCTGGCTCATGCCGGCGCGAGTGACTTCCGCTGGCTGTCGATGGTCTGGATCAGCTCATCGAACGACTTGCCGAAGGCGGCGACCCCGTCCTCGATGAGCTCGCCGGTCACCCGCTCCATCGAGATCCCCATCGCCTCCAGGGCTTGGAGGTCGGCGTGCGCCTCGTCGAGCCGCGCGTCCAGGGTGCGCTCCAGCCTGCCGTGATCGAGGAACGCCCGGATCGTATCGAGCGGCATGGTGTCGACCGTCTCCGGACCGATCAGCTCCTCCACGTACAGCACGTCTCGATACTCCGGATTCTTGGTCGAGGTGCTGGCCCACAGGCAGCGCTGCACGTGCGCGCCTGCGTCACGCAGCCCCGCGAACTCGTCGCCCCCGAAGATCTTGGAGAACGACTCGTACGCCAGCTTGGCGTTGGCGATCGCCGCCTTCCCGCGCAACTCCCGCGCCTCTGGCGTACCGATCTCGTCGAGCCACGTGTCGACCTTGGTGTCGACCCGGCTGACGAAGAAGCTCGCGACCGACGCGATCCGGCTCACGTCCTCCCCGCGCTCCTGGCGCTGGCGGAGGCCGGCGATGTAGGCGCGCGCCACGTCCTCGTAGACCTGCACGCTGAACATCAGCGTGACGTTGACGTTGATCCCCTCGCTGATGGCGGCCTCGATGGCCGGTACGCCGGCCGGCGTGGCCGGGATCTTGATGAACACGTTCGGGCGCGCCAGCCGCGTCCAGAGGTGGCGGGCGCGCGCCAGGGTCCGCTCCGTGTCCTCGGCGACGTCGGGCTCGACCTCGATCGAGACGAAACCATCGGTGCCGCCAGACTCGTCGAACGTGGAGCGCAGCGCGTCTGCGGCATCGCCGACATCGGCCACCGCAATGGCCTCGTAGATGTCCCGGTTGTCCCGTCCGTCGTCGAGCATCCGGGAGATAAGCTCGTCGTAGTGGCCGCCGGCGACCGCCTTGGCGAAGATCGTCGGGTTGCTGGTCAGGCCGCGGATTCCGTCGCGGATCATCTGGGCGAGCTTGCCGCTCGCGATCAGGTCACGATCGATGAAGTCGATCCACGGGCTCTGGTCCTGCTCGGCGTGAAGCCGCTGCAGCGTGTTCATCGGTTTCCTCCTTCAGGCCGGGGCGCCGACCGCCGCGCGGGCGAGCGAGCGCGCCGCGTCCGCGATGTGCTGGGCGTCGATGCCGGCCGCGGCCATCTGCTCCATCGGTTTGCCCGAGCCGGGCATGTGGCGCACCGCCAGCTTCACGATCTTGGGGTGCGGGTCCGCATCGGCAAACACTTCCAGGACAGCGTCTCCGATCCCGCCCTCCGGCCAGTGATCCTCGACGGTGATGATCGCTCCAGTCTCGCGACCGGCGGCACGCAGCGTCTCGGCGTCGATCGGCTTCACGGAGTACAGGTCGATGACCCGCGCCCGGATCCCTTCCTGGGCCAGCGAATCGGCCGCCTTCAGTGCCTCGTGGAGGGTGATCCCCGCGCCCACCAGGGTCACCCGGTCCTCGTCGGAGCGCTTCACCACCCGCGCGCCGCCGATCGGGAACTCCTCGCCCGGCGCGTAGATGACCGGCAGCTTCTCGCGCGTGGTGCGCAGGAAGATGATTCCCTCCCGGTCGGCCATCTGCGCCACCAGCTGGGCGGTCTGGTTCGGGTCCGACGGGTAAAGGACCGTGCTGCCGTACACCGCCCGAAGGCTCGCGATGTCCTCCAGCGCCATCTGCGACGGACCGTCCTCACCGATGCTGACGCCGGCGTGACTTCCGACCAGGCACAGGTTTGCCTGGCTCACGGCCGCCATGCGCACGAAGTCGTAGGCACGGCTCAGGAACGCGGCAAAGGTCGAGGCGAACGGTCGCCAGCCACGAACCTGCAGCCCGACCGCGGCGGCCACCATCTGCTGCTCGGCGATGTACATCTCGAAGTAGCGCTCGGGGAAGGCCTCCTTGAAGAGGTCCGAGTAGGTGGAGTTGCTCACCTCGCCGTCGAGCGCCACCACGTCCCCGCGTGTGCGCCCGATGGCCGCCAGCGCCTCCCCATAAGCCTTGCGGGGTGCCTCCGCGCCGCCGAGCTCGTAGCGCGGCAGCTCCAGCGGGGCATCGGCGTCGAACCGATGCGGCTCGCCAGCCTGGTCAGGGCGGGCCACGTCCACGTGAATGTGGCGGATGCCACCCAGCTCGGCGATATCAGCCTCCGGGTGGGGCACCGGCTTGCCGTGCGCGCCGTTCTTGTTGGCCACCTCGGCGACGCCCTGCCCCTTCACCGTGCGCGCCACGATGACGGTCGGTCGATCCCGGCTGGCCACCGCCTCGGCGTAGGCGCGGTCGATCTGCGCCACGTCATGCCCGTCGATCTCGATCGCGTTCCAGCCGCAAGAGCGCGCGCGGCCGGCGTAGTAGTCGAGATCCCAGCCGTGCATCGTCTCCCCGGTCTGGCCGAGCCGGTTGACGTCGATGATCGCGGTCAGGTTGCTCAGCTTGTTGAACGCGGCGTGCTCGAATGCCTCCCAGATCGAGCCCTCGGCCATCTCCGAGTCGCCGCACAGCACCCAGACCCGGTATGGCAGCCGATCGAGCCGCTGCCCAGCCAGCGCGACGCCGACACCCACCGGCAGGCCCTGCCCCAGCGAGCCGGTCGCGACGTCGACCCATGGCAGAACCGGGGTCGGGTGGCCCTGGATGCGGCTGCCGAACTGGCGGAAGGTGAGCATCTCCTCGTCGGAGATCGCACCCGCCGCCTTGTAGATGGCGTACAGCAGCGGCGACGCGTGACCCTTGCTGAAGATCAGGTGGTCGTTGTGCGGATCCTCGGGGCGACCGAAGTCATAGTGCAGGTGCCTGCTGATCAGGACCGCCATCAGGTCTGCCGCGGACATCGAGGAGGTCGGGTGGCCGGACCCGGCGGCCGAGCTGGACCGAATGGAATCGACGCGCAGCTGCTGCCCCAGCTCTCGCCACTGCTCGAGGTCGTTCATGACTGCTCAGCCTCCGCAAGTTGTCTGCCGAAGGGCGTGCGGAACCATCATACGAGCCCCCTCGGCGAGCCGCGGAGTAGCGACGAGCGGCGCCCGTGCGGACGCCGCTCTTCGGCTGCGGTGACGGGTGGCGCCGGCCTAGCCTCGCACCAGCCGGAAGCAGTCGCTGCAATACACCGGTCGGGCACCGGTCGGCCGGAATGGAACCTGCGTCTCCTTGCCACAGCGCGCGCAGGTTGCATCGAACATCTCCCGCGGCCCACGGCTGTAGCCCCCGCCCCCGTAGCCGCCGCCACCCCCGTAGCCGCCGCCACTGCCGTAGCTGCTGGCCCCGGCGCCGGCGCCGCCGCCGCCGGTCGCACGTCGCTGCGCACGGCAGGACGAGCACCGCTTGGGCGCAGAGGCAAACCCCTTCTGCGCGAAGAACTCCTGCTCCGACGCGGAGAAGACAAAGTCCACGCCACAGTCGCTGCAGGTGAGCACCTGATCGGTGTAGGCCACGAGGACCCTCCCTGAGTAATGACCACGTCGGGCAACGACGCTCTTTGTCGACGCCGGCCACGGGTCTTGCCGCTACCCCGTGAGCCGACGATTGCCGTGGTGGGAGGGGAGGGAAGGCTGCAGGCGCCGCACAAGCGGCCCGACGCGCCGGAGTATACCCATCGGGCCTTTCAGCGCAAGAGGTTTGTACCGGGTAGCGTAGGAAGGGTTGTGAGGACCGCCGGATTCGTGATTGGCGCGCTGGCCACCGCAGCCGGGCTGATCTGGCTGCTCCAGGGTCTGAACGTGCCGTTCGCGCCGCGCTCGTTCATGACCGCTGACCGTACGTGGGTCGCGGTCGGGGCGGTCACCGCGTTCGCAGGCGTGGCG
>JALYXZ010000005.1 GCA_030946825.1 Chloroflexota bacterium
GCTCGACCGGCTCGCTCATCGGTCGAGGAAGGGGACTTCGTCGTCCGCCAGCAGCAGCGTGACGCCGGCCTGCGCGAAGGTCCGCAGGTCGCGGCCGGACTCTCGGCCCGGCTCCGACGCCAATGCGGCATCCAGGTCGGTTCGCGAGTCGAACGTCATCTCGGCCAGCAGGTAGATGTCGGCGGGCCGCCCGGCGACCCCATCGGTCCGGGTCACCCGCAGGTCCCGGAGCCCGGGGTAGCGGCGCACGATCGGCGCGTGCACCTCGCGGTAGTGCGCGTCGAACGCCGCGGGGTCATCGGGCGGGCGGAAGAGGGCGATCAGGCGGGCGGCCACGCTCGGACGTTCGCTACTTGTTCGCGAAGTAGTCGGCGTTGATCTGGATGTAGCTCGTCCACTGGTCGGGGACGGCATCCTCCGCGAAGATGGCGGTCACCGGGCACTCCGGCTCGCACGCGCCGCAGTCGATGCACTCGTCCGGATCGATGTAGAACTGCGGGTCGGAATCGGTGGCGTGAATGCAGTCGACCGGGCAGACGTCGACGCACGAGGCGTCCTTGACGCCGATGCATGGCTCGGTGATGACGTAGGTCATTGCGCTTCTGGGTCCTCGTTGAGCGCCGTGGCGGCGTCGAGTCTACACCGATGCTCCCGGTCCCAAGCCGCTAGGCTTCGCGGTGGCATGGCCGAGCTGATCGTCGCCGCGGCGACTCCCCTCACCGATGACGGCCGACGGCTCGACGAGGCCGCCATCTGGCCGATGGCCGGCTTCCTCGCCGGGCACGGAGCGGACGGGATCTTTGCGCTCGGCACCACCGGCGAGGGGATGCTGCTCACCGAGGAGGAGCGCCAGCGTGCGGCGGTCGTCTTTCGGGCCGCCTGCCGTCACCGCCTGATCGTGCACTGCGGCGCGCAATCGACCGACGGCACCGTTCGGCTCGCGGCCCACGCGGCCGAGATCGGGGCGGACGCGGTGGCGGTCATCGCGCCCCCCTACTTTCCCCTGGACGCCACCGCGCTCGAGGAGCATTTCGTCGCCGCGGCGCGCGCGTGCGACCCGCTGCCGTTCTACCTGTACGCGTTCGCGCCGCGCAGCGGCTATCCGCTTCCGGTGGACGTCGTGCAGCGCGTCCGCGAGCGGGCGCCGAACGTGACCGGGCTCAAGGTCTCCGAGTCGCCATGGGAGCGTGTGGCGCCCTACCTCGAGTTGGGCCTGCCGGTGTACGTCGGCTCCGAGCCGCTCATCCCGCGGGGCTTGGCGGCCGGGGTGGTGGGTGCCGTGTCGGGCATGGCGGCGGCCTTCCCCGACATCGTGCGGCGCGTCATCGATCGTCCCGACCGCGACGGCGAGGAGCTCCTCTCCCGCCTGCGGCAGGCGCTCGAACGCGGACCGTTCATCGCCTCGGTCAAGCACGCGCTCGGCCGGCGCGGGATCCCGGTGCGGCCCGATGTCCGGCGTCCATTACGCGCACTCAACGCGGAGGAGATGCGGCAGCTGGATGCTGCGCTCCAGGAGCTCGCGGCGCAGGTCGGCTGAGCTGTTCCGCGTCCGGCGGCCCCGATGCATCGTCGATCGCCGCCGCCGCGCACAGGGCCGCGATGCAGAAGTAGTAATAGTTCATGAACGACTGCTTGCTGAAGGCAAAGAACGCCAGGTACACGAACGCCACACCCACCGCCAGGCGGGCCGGCGTGGCGACGCCCCGGATCAGGACCAGCAGCATGGCGCCCCCGGCCAGCCCGAACGCGACCCACTGCAGGGCACCGGGCTGGTGCTTCCCGACCAGCAGCGCCAGGAAGCTGCGCGAATCAACGCGATAGGGTTGCAGGAACTGGAGGCGGACGACGCTCTGCCAGAAGCCGCCCGGATCCCAGACCACGAACGGCAGGGCGACCAGCGCGGCGACCGCCAGGCTGACGATCAGCGCTCCCAACCAGCCGTGTGGTCGCTGCCGTCGAAGCAGCGGAATCGCCAGCAGGGCGAGCGGCGCCAGGTACTGCTTGATACCGAGCAGCAGGCCGAGCGCGACCGGTAGATAGCGGGGGGCGCGAACTGCGCAGAAGATCGTGGCGCTCAGCGCCAGCACGACGAGCGGCTCGGTCCACGCCGAGATCAGCACGTAGAAGCTCGCCGGGGTGAGCAGCAGCAGCGCTGCCGCGCGACGCGAGACGAGCCGCGGTGTCAGGTGCCCGATCAGGAGCGCGGAAAGTGCCACGGCGGCCAGCTGCGCGTATCGGTGGTCGCCGAAGAGCACATACGACGGGATGATGCCGAGCAGGCTGAGCGGCGGGTACGGGAAGCCGAACTTCAGGAATCCGTTGGCCTGTACCTCGGGGGCGTACAGCGGCGAGCCGGGCGGATACAGGCTCTTGTAGTGGAGGCTGAACGGGTCCACGCCGTGCAGCAGGGCTGCCGCACCCTTCTGCTGGAAGTCGAAAACGTCGATCATCGGGTGCGGGTTCTGGCTGATCATCCACGCGCCGAGGATCGTGTAGCTGGCGACCAGCGCCAGGAACGCCGCACGGCCGATCAGGCCCGGCACGTCGATCAGCAGCAGCGCGAGCATCGCGATCACCACGATCCCGACCCAGAAGACGTAGGTCGACGGCCCGTGGCCGATGCTCATGTGACGAACCTGCGGCGAGAAGGTAAGGACCGCCAGCTCGGCCGCAGTCGCGATCCGCATGATCCAGATCAGGAGCCGATGCCCGATATCGCCCCGCGGCCAGCTCGGCACCACGACCACCAGCGCGGTGAGCAGCAGGCCGACGCCGATCAGCGACACCTCGAGGGTCTGGCTGATGAGTGGCAGCGTCAGGCCGACCGCCACCGCGGCCAGCGTCAGGATCACGGCCCGCAGGTGCGACGGCGGCGAATCGGGCTGCCGGCGGACGGACGTGCCCGGGGTCAAGCTCGCGGACGTCCCGGTTCGCGCGCCTCCGCGACGACAATCCACTGGAAGCTGAAGAGCCGCGGCGCCAGCCGGATGGCCAGCTCCTGGAGCCGCATCGCGGCCTCCAGCAGCGTGCCGCCGAGCGCGTGCGGCCAGAGGTGCTCGAGCGGCACGGGAGTGGTCTCGACCGCCACCGGCTCGAGCCCGGCGGCCCGGATCATCTCCAGCGCCGTGCTGCGGGTGTAGAAGTGCAGGTGGGTGCGGTCGAAGATGCCCCGCTCGGCCTGCGGAAACTGACCGATGAGCAGCAGCGCGCGCGCCGCCGCATGCGCGACGTTCGGCACCGAGATGACAAATCGGGCATCCCTGGTTGCGGCCTCGCGCAGCTGCCGCAGGACGCCCACCGGGTCGGCGGTATGCTCGAGCACGTCCGCGCAGACCACCGCGCGATACGTTCGGGCCGGGAGAGCCGCCGTCTCGACGGCCTCGGCATAGACGCGCCGATACAGGGGGGCGGCTGCCGCAGCCCAATCGGGATCGGGCTCGACGGCGTCGATGGTCAACGATCGGCCGCGCAGCAGGCGTGCCAGCGAGCCTTCGGCGGCCCCGACGTCGAGGATCGGCGATACCCCCAGCACCGCCACCAGCCGGGCGATCGTTCGATGGCTACTCCGACGATCGCGGTGCAGCGGGTAGTTCATGTCGTGATCCGACGCGACGAACCGCCGCGAACCTCGCGGTTGCCATCAGGCAGTTGAAGGCGTAGGCGATGCCGTTCACCCGGCAGATCTCATCCCCGTAGTAGGTGGGGATCGGGACCTCCCGGATGCGGAATCCCCGGGCGATGAACTCCAGGATGATCTGGGTGTCGAAGTGCCAGTTGTCGGTGAGCCGCTCGAGGTTGATCTCGCGCAGCGCCCGACACGAGTAGGCACGGTACCCCGAGTGGTACTCGGAGAGTCGCTGGCGCAGCAGCAGATTCTGCGTAAAGGTCAGGATCTTGTTTCCAACGTACTTGTAGAGCGGCATGTTGCCCTGCAGCGCGCCGGGCTCCATCATCCGCGACCCCATGACCATGTCCGCCTCGCCGCGCTCCAGCGGAGCCAGCAGGCGATCCATCACCTCGGGCGCGTACTGGCCGTCGCCGTGCAGCAGGATCACGAAGTCGAATCCACGCTCGAGCGCGTAACGGTAGCCCGCCTTCTGGTTGCCGCCATACATCAGGTTTCGCTCGTTGCGATGCATCACCAGCTTCCCGGCGGCCGCCCCCTGCCGATGACGCAGCCCGATCTCGTAGGTTCGGTCCGTGCTGAAGTCGTCGAAGACGTAGATCTCCTCCACGCGCGCCACCACGTCGTCCGGGATCCGCTCGATGACCTCGACCAGGGTTGACTCCGCGTTGTACGCCACGATGAAGATCCCGATCCGAGGCGCGCCGACGGCGCCGGCCGGGCGCGGCGCGCCCAGCCCATCGACCGGCTCCGCTGAGGTCAGGGCGTCCCGGTCCTGGATCGGGAGCGGGGCGTCCTTCACGCGCTGTCCAACCATCGGTCAAGCGTAGCGCAGGCTGCCTGTCCCGCGCACGCGGCGCTCGGACAGGCTCACGCCTCGCGGACCTCGGGATCTCCGGTCCGCAGCCCCCGAGCCTGCCCCACATCTCGCGGTCGCACGCCGAGCACGACTGCCGAGACGACGCCGGCGAGCGTGATCGGGATCAGGCTGACGGCATGAGCCAGGAGTCCAAGGGCCAGGCCCTGGGCCGGCGGGACGCCGAATGCGCCGGCGGTCGCCGCCAGCGCCAGCTCGAAGGTGCCGAGGTAACCGGGCGCAGCCGGCACCGCCGTGCCGAGCACGGTCACCGCGGTGATCAGGAGTGCGACGCCCGGTGAGATCCCGATGCTGAGCGCCACCGCGGTCAGCCACACGACCGCGCTGTCCATGCACCAGGCCACCGCACTGAGCCCCGCGGCGGCCGCGATCCGACTGGGACCGTAGCGGTCGATCGGCTCGACTGCGATCGAGAGGCGGAGCAGGGCCGCGCTGAGGCGCGGGGCGGGTCCCGCCGCGCGC
>JALYXZ010000206.1 GCA_030946825.1 Chloroflexota bacterium
TGGTCCAGTACGCCACCTCGCGGCTGCCCGCGTCGACCTGGGCAGCGGCCGCGTAGGTGAGCTGCCGCGCCGCCTCCGTGCGCGACTGCATGTCGGCGAGCATGAACTGGATCGCCTCGAAATCGACTACCCGCTGCCCGAACTGCTGGCGATCGGCCGCATAGCTCAGCGCGGCGTCGATGGCTCCCTGTGCGATCCCCACCGCCTGAGCGGCGATCGACAGCCGGGACACGTCCAAGGTGCTCATCGCGATCCGAAAGCCCTCGCCCTCCGCGCCCAACCGATTCGCCTCGGGAATGCGCACCTCGTCGAAGGTCAGCTCCGCAGTCGGCGAGCCTCGGATCCCCATCTTGTGCTCGACGCGGGGCGCCGCGAAGCCGGGTCGGCTGGTCTCGACCACGAAGGCGCTCATCCCCTTCCGCCCGCCGAGGTCCGGGTCGGTGAGCGCGAACACGGTCATCAGATCGGCAACGCTGCCGTGGGTGATGAAGCGCTTGCTGCCGGTCAGCAGGTAGCCATCCGCGTCGTGCCGGGCGCGCATCCGGTTGCTCGCCACGTCGCTGCCCGCGGCAGCCTCGGTCAGCGCAAATGCGATCAGCCACTCCCCGCTGGCGAGGCGTGGAAGGTAGCGCTCTTTCTGCTCCTCGTTGCCGGCGATCACGATCGGCAGCGCACCGAGCTTCTGGACGATCGGGATCAGGCTGGTGGTCGCATCCGCGCGGGCGATCTCCTCGACCAGGATCGCCTGGGCCACGCCATCGAGCGCGGTGCCACCGTATCGCTCCTCGAAGGACGCGCCCAGCAGGTCCTGCTGGGCGAGGAGCTGCTTGAGGTCCCACGGGAATTCCGCCGTGGCATCGATCTCCGCGGCGCGCGTGGCGATGCGCTCCTCCGCCAGCTGGCGGACGATCGCCCGCAGCTCGTCGTGTTCACGGGTTGGCCGGTACGTCACGCAGGGGCCTCATGCTCAGTGACCGGTGGCGGAGCGCGGGCCTGTGAGTGTACGGGATCGGTGCGCTGCGGCGCCCTCGACGCCGGAGCGCGGTGGGGTCGGGCTCAGCGTATCGGTCCCTGGACCTCGATCTGCCCATCGGTCACCCGCGCACGGTAGGTTGGCTGCCGCGTCGACGCCGGCCCGTGGCGGACGGCGCCATCGGTCAGCCGAAACTCGGACGCGTGCCAGGGGCACACGATCCCGCGCTCGGTCAACGTCCCGCCCGAGAGGGGGCCGCCGGCGTGCGAACAGGTGTCCTTGAGCGCGAAGACCAGATCGCCGCGACGTACCACCACCAGGGCGGTGGTGCCCAGCATCGCCTTGGTGGGCGTCTGGTCCGGCAGATCCGCGACGGCGAGCACCGCGGTGAAGTCCTTTGCGCGCTTGCCACCGGCGAACGCGTTGCGGTTGACCATGTAGCCGTATTTGAAGACCAGGTGGCCTCCGATGTAGGCGCCCCCGCTGACCACCAGGTAGGCCAGCAGGCCGAGCACCTGACCAATCGCCACCGCGCCAGCGAGCCGCAGGAAGAAGGCGACGGCATACACCACGGTGGCCGCGATGTTCGTCCAGCCGTGCAGCGTCGCCACGTTGCGCTCGTCCCCGCTGGCGGTGTCCTTGTAGTCGGTCAAGCCGGTCAGGATCGTGCCGAGCGTGGCCAGCAGCGTGAGCCCCAGCACGATCCGCGTCGCGGTCTCGAGGTCGCGAACGTGGAAGATGAGTGCCACCAGGTCAAGCGCAACGACCATCGTGAAGCCGCCGATGGTGACATCGGTCAGGACCGGGTGAAGGGCATGGCCCAGGAACGAGCCGTTGAGCAGGTCTTGGAGGAGCCGGCCCGGGCGGCCCAGCGCGCGATAGATGGCGGTCACCACGCCGGCCGTGCCGTCGCCCAGCGCCGCCAGGCCGCGCGACCAGCGCTCCAATCGTTCCATGGCTTCGTCCTCCTGGTGCTGCTCGCCTGCGCCCCGAGCCCGTCGCTCCGAGTCGCCCGTACGGTACTGATACTCGCGATGGGTACGCGCGTACGTCCGGGCGCTGTCTTACGTCAGCCGGCGAGCTCGGTGGCGAACGCGCGGAAGGTGTCGATGTGCCGGTCCACCTCCGCCTCGGTGTGCTGCACGGACAGGGTCCACTGGTCGTCGGGGCCCGGCGGAAGGAGGATCCCACGATTGGCGAGGAAGAAGAAGAAGGCCGTCCACAGCTCGGAATCGAGACCGATGAAGTCACGGTAGCTGGTGACCCGGCCCGGAGTGAACATCACGCACCCCTTGGGCCCCACGTTGATCGCGTAGCCCGGCAGCCCGAACTCGTCGATGACCTCCTGGCAGCCGGCGGTCAGCCGATCACCGAGCCGATGCAGCTCTGGATACACATCGCGGGTCAGGATCTCCGTGAGCGTGGTGACCCCGGCCTGCATGCTGAGCGGGTTGCCGTTGAAGGTGCCCAGGTGTGCGACCCGGGATGCGCCGCCGGGGATGGTGCTGCGCTCCAGGCCGGTTCCGGCCGTCCCGGGCTCCGGGAGCCGCTCGATGACCGACATCACCTCTGCACGACCGCCGAAGGCGCCGATCGGCACACCGCCGCCGATGCTCTTGGCCAGGCAGAAGAGGTCCGGCTGGACACCGAAGTGCTCGATCGCGCCGCCGTACGCGAGCACCACCCCGGTCTTGACCTCGTCGAAGATGAGCACCGCCCCGTGCGCGGAGGCGAGTTCCCGTACCCGCTCCAGGTACCCCGCCCGCGGAGGCACCACCCCGATGTTGAACTGGACCGGCTCGATGATGATCGCCGCGATCTCGCCTGCATGACGTTCCAGGATGCGTTCCAGGGCGTCCGGCTGGTTGTAGGGAGCAACCACCGTCTCGGTCAGGCGGCTCATCGGGATCCCGGCGCTGGCCGGGACGCTGGTCGGGGTTTCGGCCGAGCCCATCGCGTCGCGCGGCGGCTGGATGCTGATCAGCACGTCGTCATGGTGGCCGTGGTACCCGCCCTCGAACTTCACCACCTTCTCCCGCCCGGTGAAGCCGCGCGCCACCCTGATCGCATCCATGGTCGCCTCGGTGCCCGAGTTGCTGAAGCGGACCAGGTCGGCCCCAAAGCGCCGCTTCACCTCTTCGGCCAGGATCACGCTCTCCTCGACCGGGAATGTGTAGCAGGTGCCGTTGGCGACCCGATGCGCCAGGACCTGTGCCAGGCGCGGATGGGAGTGGCCGGCAGCGAGCACGCCGAAGGCCATGTCGAAGTCGACGTACTCGTTCCCGTCGACATCCCAGATGCGGGAACCGCGGGCGTCGCGCATGAACAGCGGCCAGGGGTCGTACGACTGGAACGAGCTCGCCACACCCAGCGGCAGTGCGGCGCGCGCGCGCTGGAAGAGCTGCTCGCTGCGCCGCGTGCGCTCGCGGTAGGTTCGCTCCTCGCGTTCGCCGATGTGTCGGAGCCGCTCGCGGTCCACGCCGCGTGCCTCTGCAACCGTCATGCTTCTACCTCGTGCCCCACCGATAGCTCTCCTTCACGAACCGGAGCTCGACCATCGTCTCCGTCGAGCGGATCCCCTCGATGCGCGCCAGCTTCTCGGCGAGCACCTTCAGCAGGTGCTCGTTGTCCTCGCACACGACCTCGCAGATCATGTCGAATCGGCCTGCGGTGATGACCAGGTAGGTCACCTCCTCCAGTTCACCGACCTCCTCCGCGATGCGGTCCAGCTGGCTGGGATCCACGCGCAGGCCGATGAACGCCGGCTGTTGGAAACCCATGGCCAGTGGGTCGGTGACGCCCACGATCTGCACCACCCCGCGGCCGATGAGCCGCTCCGCCCGCTGACGGACCGTCGCCTCCGGAACCTTGAGCTCGCGGCCAATCTGCGCATAGGGCCGCCGACCGTCCAGCTGCAGGAACTTGATGATTGACTTGTCGAGGTCATCAAGCAGAGGACGCCGGCCGCGAGATTGCGGGAGGCTGCGCATCGCCATCCGCGAATCGTACCCGCCTAGCCGAAAACCGGCAAATTCCGCAGCTCACGCGCCGCTTTGCTGCGGATTCCGCCGGAACGCGCGGATTCCGTAGAGCGGCGCGGGCGCTCAGGCTCCCGGATCCGCCGGTCGCTCCAGGGTTGCGGCCCGCGCAACCGCGTCCCGGTTCCACGCCCCGGTCGCATCGGCCAGCAGCTCGGCGACATCGCGAACCTCGACCTCGGGCCGGCCGAGGTCGGTGGCCCCGTCACGCAGCATGATCAGGCAGAACGGGCAGGCGG
>JALYXZ010000046.1 GCA_030946825.1 Chloroflexota bacterium
TAGTCGGGCACATCGTGGGTCACCACGCTGCCGGAACCCACCAGCGCCCAGCGCCCCACGGTCACGCCGGGAAGGATCGTGGCGTTAGCGCCGAGCGCGGCACCGCGCCGAACACGGATCTCACCGACCTCCCAGTCCTCGTCGCCCTTGGGCGAGCCGTCCGGGTTGATCGCCCGCGGCAGCTTGTCGTTGGTGAAGCACACGTGCGGCCCGATGAACACGCCATCCTCGATGGTCACCCCGTGGTACAGGCTGACGTTGTTCTGGATCTTGACGTTGTCGCCGATGACCACGTCGAAATCGACGTATACGTTCTTGCCGATGACACAGCCGGCCCCGATTCGGGCCCGCTCACGCACCTGCGCCTGGTTCCAGATGCTGGTGCCGGGACCGATCACGGCATCGGACGAGACGTCCGCCGTGGGGTGGATGCGCACGGACGAGCGATCGCTCATGCGGCCTCCTTGGTGCCGCGGATTCTACCCGACGATATTGGGGTGAACCGGACCGATAACTCCGGCAAGGCGGCGCCTTGGGGGCTGACACCGCGCTCAGCCTGGCTGCAGCAGCTCCATGAGCCGGGGGCGAGCGGCCGCGACGGCGCGACCGCGGTGAGAGATGCGGTCCTTGTCGCCCGCCGGCAGCTCCGCGGTGGTGAGGCCGACCGGGAGCTCGAAGACCGGGTCGTAGCCGAAGCCGCCGGTCCCGCGCGGCTCAGCAGTCAGCCAGCCCTCCATGGTTCCCTCGAACAGCTCGACCTGCGGAACAGGCTCCTGCGGGATCGCCAGCGCCAGCCAGCAGACCATGCGTGCGCTCCGATCGGTGGCGCCGTCCAACTTGCCGAGCAGGTACCTCACCCGATCGGCAACCCCGGGCCCGCCGTATCGTCCGGTCCTGACTCCCGGAGCGCCACCGAGGGCCCGCACCTCGAGCCCGGAGTCATCGGCGAGCGTCAGCAGACCCGTCGCGCGGCAGAAGGCATCCGCTTTGGCCGCCGCGTTCTCGGCGTAGGTGAAGTGCGGTTCCGGAACATCCAGCTCGAGCCCGATCTCCGCCGGACCGACCACCCGCGCCGGCAGATCCGACAACAGCCGCCGGAATTCCGTCAGCTTGCCGCCATTGTTGGTCGCAACCAGGAGCTGCGTCACTCGGGCGCGTCGGCTCGGATCGCCTCCTGCTGGAGCGCGAACAGCTGCCGGATCCCGGCCGCCGCCAGGTCGACCATCTGGTTCATCTGGTCGCGGCCGAATGCCTTGTGCTCAGCGGTTCCCTGCAGCTCGACGAATCGGTCGCTGTCGAGCATCACCACGTTGAAGTCCACCTCCGCGCCAGAGTCCTCCGCGTAGTTCAGGTCCAGGAGCAGACGCCCATCGGCGATCCCGACGCTGACCGCAGCGACCTGGGCGATGACCAGGTGTCCCATGCCGTACCGGTTCAGCGCACGGGCCAACGCAACGTAGGCTCCTGTGATGCTGGCCGTTCGAGTGCCGCCGTCGGCCTGGATCACGTCGCAGTCGAGGGTGATCGTCCGCTCGCCGAGACGCGGCAGGTCGATCACGGCGCGCAGCGAGCGGCCGATCAGCCGCTGGATCTCGTGCGTCCGGCCCCCGATTCGACCGGTGCTCGCCTCACGCTGGCTGCGCTCCGTCCCGGCGCGCGGCAGCATCGAGTACTCAGCTGTCACCCAGCCGCTCCCCTTGCCGCGCATCCAGCCCGGGACGCGGTCCTCGATGGTCGCGGCGCAGATCACGCGCGTATCGCCGACCCGGATCAGGACCGATCCCTCAGCGAACTTCAGGTAGTCGGCGACGATCTTCACCGGGCGCAGCTGGTTGGGGAGGCGGCCGTCGACGCGGGGGGCCGGGGCGATGGAGGCCATCGGTGGATTGTACCCGTGCTACCGTCCGGACCGATGCGCCTGCTGGTGGTCACCTCGCGCTACCCGACCGGCGATCGTCCGGCAGCCGGCGCCTTCGTCCGGGACCGGCTGCACGGCACGTCGGCGGTGGTGATCGCGCCCGCGCGCTATGACCAGCCGGGCTGGCGCCGGCACCTGTCGCTGACGCGGCGGGCGCTGACCGCGCGAGGTCGGTTCGACGGTGTGGAGGGCCACTTCGTGCTGCCCGCCGGGCCAGTCGCGCTGCTCGCGGCGCGCCTCCGCGGCCTTCCGCTGGTCGTCTATGCGCACGGCGGCGACGTCCGCGACATGGCCGCCCGCAACCGGGTCTACCGATGGCTCGCTGCCCGCGTGGTGCGGGGCGCCGATGCGGTGGTCACCAATTCCGCGGAGAGTGCCGCCCACGTCGAGCGCCTGGGCGCGACGCCGCGCATCGTGCCGCCCGGCATCGACCTTTCGCGCTTCGCTCCCTCCCCACGCCCGTCCCGTCGGCGAGTGCTGTACCTGGGTGGCGACGTTGCCCACAAGGGGATCGGCGTCGCACGCCGGCACGCGGACACCGTCCTGGGTCCCGGCATCCGAGAGCTCGCCCCGGCCGAGATCCCGGCGCTACTGGCCGAACACGACGTGCTGCTGGTTCCGTCCGTCGCCGAGCCATTCGGCCTGGTCGCGGCGGAGGCGATCGCCTCGGGACGCTGGGTGGTCGCCAGCGCGGTGGGTGGCCTCCGGGAGATCGTGACCGACGGCCTGAACGGCACGCTGGTGGTGGACGGCGACTTTGCCGGCGCCCTGACGCGGATTCCCGACTACGATCCGTGGGCGGTGGCCGCGACAGCGTCGCGATTCTCTGTCGAACGCCACCGTGCCGGAATGGATCGGGTCTGGAGCGAGGTCATCGGACGCCTTGCCGGCCGGCGGGCCGAGCCGTCAGGGGAGGGCGGAGCGGATGGCGCGCACGACGCCGTCGGAGACCGCGCCACTGCTGCCGAGGACGACCACGCGTCGGGGTGACAGCCGCCGCAGCTCGGCAGCGACGCTGCTCGGCAGCGTCGAGGGCCCCATCAGCAGAAGAGGACCGGGCACCAGCGCCGCGAGCGGACCGCCCGCCAGCCCATCGGGGAAGTCCGCGCCGGTCGAGACGAAGACCTCCACCGGCGAACCGCTGCGGTAGCCCGCCGCGCTGACCGCAACGGCGGTTGCGTACCGGTCTGCGCCGGCACGCCGGGAGATGCTGGCTGTCCAGCGCGCCAGCTGTTGGGCGACCCGGGCCGAGATCGCGGCCGTCGACCCGAGGACCACGATCCGCTGGGGTCGCAGCCGCGCCAGCTCGGTGGCGATCGCGGGCGGGACCCGGTCGCGGCGAACGAGCAGCACCGGGCCACCCTCGCGGCCGGCCGCCGCCCCGCCAGCCAGCGCATCGGGGAACGTCTCGCCGGTGGCCACGTAGGCGACCGGGACACTGGGGTTGAAGGTCGCGGCGCTCACCGCGGCGGAGGTGGCATACCGGTCGGCGGCACCGACTCGCGACACGCTCGGTGCGTAAGCGCGTAGCGCGCGGAGGACCCCGTCTGCGACGGCACCCTGTGCGCCGAGGACGATGATCCGCTGCGGCCGCAACCGCACCAGCGCCTGCACCGTCGGGGCAGGCAGCCGAGAGGCCTGGACCAGCAGGACCGGGGCGCGGCGGACAGCCGCGGCGGCACTGCCGGAGAGGGCGTCGGCGAACCCGCTGCCGTTGGCAACGTACACGACCGGCACGCCCGGGCTGAAGGCTGTCGAGCTGATCGCCGCGGCGGTCGCGTAACGATCACCGCCGGCCAGGCGACGAATGTCGGTGCTGGGCACGCTCGCCGGGGGCGGCTGACAGAGCTTGACGAGGATCATCGCCGCGTAGGTCGTTCCGCCCACGGAGCGCGCCCAACTCCCACCGGCCGCGTCGTAGTCACCGGCGATCACCGCGTGGTGGGCGGGAGAGGCCCACCAGCCCGCCACCGTCCGGGCCGGGTCGTACGACGCGTAGCCCCGCTCCCAGGCGATGATCTCGCCAACGCCACGGCTGCAGACGCCGAGCTGGCTCAGCCGCCGCGCAACGTAGGTCATGTCGTGCGCGAAGAGGTCCTGCCGGGCCATCTGGGCGGCACGCTCGACCGCGATCCGATCGACCGCCGCCGCCAGCGTCACCGGTCGGAGCCCGACCGATGCACGCCGCGCATTGGCGAGGCTCACGAAGCTGCCGCCATCGAGGGCCAGCGAGCGGCTCATCGGCGCGTTGGCGGCCAATATGGTCAGCGCCAGGGCGACCCCGATCCCCCTTCGCCAGCCGGTCGACGACCCGGTCGCGCTCCGCCGCACCGAGCTCAGTTCCACAGGGTCCGGATGGCGGCCACGCTGCTGGGCGACACCGCTCCGCTGCCACCGAGCACCATCAGCTGCGACGGGTTCAGCCGGCGCAGCTCGGTGGCCACCGTGGCCGGCAGGCCGACCGCCGGCAGCAGCAACAGCGGAGCACCCGCCCGGGCGGCGGCGGGGACCGCAGCCAGGCCATCGGCGAAGGTCGTGCCGGTCGCGACGTAGACCATTGACGGGCCATCGGTGGCGAAGCTGGCGGCGCTGACCGCGGCGGCGGTCGCGTAGCGGTCGGCACCGGCCAGGCGGCTGACGCTGCCGGGGGTGTAGGCGCGCAGAGCGGAGAGCACCTGGTCGCTGACCGCGCCGGCCGCACCGAGGACCACGATCCGCCCGGGACGCAGGCGAGACAGCTCGGCGGCGGTCGACGATGGCAGCCGGCCCGGGGTGGTGAGCAACAGCGGACCTCCGGACCGCGCCGCCGCCGGACCGGCGGCCAGCGCATCGGGGAAGGTGACCCCGGTGGCCAGGTAGGCGACCGGCACCCCGGGGCTGAAGCTGGCGGCGCTGACCGCGGCGGCGGTCGCGTAGCGGTCGGCACCGGCCAGGCGGGAGTCGAGCTTGACGAATCGGTCGTAGATCACGTTCCAGAATTCGTTCGTCCCGGTGTCCATCCCGAGCGACCAGATCCCGATGCCGGCCAGGCCGCTGCCGCCGACCAGCAGATACTTGGCCTGGAGTGAGGCGCCGTCGTCGTAGTAGCCCTGGCGGTAGGTCTTGTTCGCCGCGTCCCACGAGAGGAACCACGGAACCTGGCCCACGGCGTCCCAGCGACGGCCATAGACGCGCGCTGCGGCCCGCGCGCCGGTCTCGTTTCCGGCGCCGTCGTACGCGATGTAGCCGAACGCACGCGAATAGCTGCTCGATGTCGATGGGCGGGTCACGGCATTCAACGCCGCGCTCGTCGTGGGCCAGGAGCGGCCGTAGTACGGGACGCCCCAGATCAGCTTGCTGGCCGGCATGACGGCGAGATGCGCATTCAGCGCGTCGCGGACCGCGAAGATGTAGGGGCTGTCGATGGGTGCCACGCCGCCGGCGCGAGCGGAGCCCGACCACGAGAGGTCGTAGGCCATCACCATCAGCGCGTCGGCAGCGCCGGCCGCCGTCAGGCCCACCACGTCATAGCCTGTCGCCCAGGTGGCCGCTCCGGCCATGGTGTCGACCGTCACGTACGACGGCACGCGAGCGCGGACCAGCCCCGCCTTCAACTCGCGGATGAAGGTCGTGAAGGCGCCTCGGAGGGAAGTCGGGACCGGCTCGAAGTCGATATTGACGCCGTCGGCACGCCGCCCGGCGACGATTCCGGCAATCTCCAAGATGACCCGCGCGCGGTTTGCCGGAGCGGTCAGCAGCGCCGTCATCCCCGAGTAGTCGCCGCTCCAGGCCATCATCGTGATGGTCGGCACCACCCGGACGCCACGGGCGTGCGCCGCGTCGATGACGCCGGTCATCGCCGATGAGCTCCAGCCCAGCCAGCCGGCGTTCGTCCCACGGATCAGCGTGCCGCTGGGCGCCGCCCCGATGCCGAAGTACGCGACCGTGGAAAGGAGGTCGTAGCGCAGCGCCGAGAGCGTGCCGGAGTCGAGCATCCAATGGGGCAGGAATCCCAGCACCTCGCGGCGCAGCCCATTCGGCAGCCAGCCGCCGGGGCCTGCGAACGCGCTGGTCGTGCCCGCGGCGGTCGGCCCCAGAACCGAGACCGGACCGGCCACCGAGCCGGCGGTCGGAGAAGCAAGCCTGGTCCGCGGGGCCGCGCCCAGGCCGCCGACCCCGGCCGGCAGCCCCGGGTGCTGGCTGAGCTCCTCGGCCTGCACCGACGGACGCACGTACTCCATCGGCATCGGCGGCAGCACGCGGCCGCCCATGACCACGCTGCCACCGGGCAGCGTGAGCG